>CAMYOI010000200.1 GCA_947259955.1 uncultured Gammaproteobacteria bacterium | reverse complement strand
ATTATGGGCGCCAAGCGTACTTCAGATCTGGTGCCACTTTGCCATCCAATCGCAATCACAAAGATTTCCATTGAATTCGAAGCGGAACCCGATGGCGGCTCGGTTCTGTGTGAAGCCCGAGTTGAGACACGGGGGAAGACCGGTGTAGAGATGGAAGCACTAACAGCGGTCCAGGTTTCTCTGCTCACCATATACGATATGTGCAAAGCGGTGGACCGCGGCATGGTGATGGAAGATATCGGTCTGCAGGAAAAATCCGGCGGCAAATCAGGTTACTGGAAACGATGAATCAACCGGGCCTGGTTACCATCGACGAGTGATACGCCGAATATTACGATGCCATGAGCACTCGCCATGAAATCCGACATCGATCGATGGAATAGCAAGTACAGATCGCATCAATTTACTAAGGATATTCTGCCCGATCCTATCCTCGCCGAACACGACTCTCTTCTGACAGGGCAGGGATGTGTGCTCGATGTTGCCTCGGGAGAGTGTGACAATGCGTTGTACCTTGCAGCTTGCGGCTACGCCGCATTCGCGATCGATGGAAGCTACGAGGGACTCAAGTTGGGCCGAAAAAAAGCCGCTGCAAATGGGCTGTGTTTGAATAGTTTCGTTGCGGATCTGGATAGCTACCCCATTCCTCCAGGGCTCTTCGATGTGGTCGTTGTCGTCAGGTATCTGAACCGAAACATGATAGATTCGGTCAGGCGATCGCTGAAACAAAACGGACTGTTATTCTTCAAAACATTTAATCATCGATTTCTGGACCAAAATCCCACCTTTCCGGAAAAATATGTACTGAGGCGAGGAGAGCTCTCAAACTGGTTCAGTGACTGGGTGTGTATAGATTCAAACGAGCGCTCACGGGGTGACGAAATCCAATATTACTGGGTGGGGAGGAAAAGCTAGGATTGTGGTGAGAAATGCGGGCTAGCCGCCCGTTACGGGCGGGAAAAACGCCACCTCGTCACCATCCTTGACCAGAGTATCGGGGTTCGCATAGTCCATGTTTACAGCCATCAATATTTCGTCTCGCCAGTCTGAATTCTCGGCAACGCGCATCCAAACATCATTTAGCGTTGTTCCATCTGAGATTTCTATATCTTTTTCATCGTAACCGAATTTTTCCCTAAGGTTCGCGAACAATTTGACCTTGATCCTCATAACGCGATTGTACTAATAAGTTATCATGGCGACCAGACAAACTGCAGGTCGGCACTTCGAACAGCATTGATCACGGGCATAAAAAAAGCAACTGGCATGTCGAATGATCAGACAGCGGGCATCATATTAGCCGGAGGCCGCGCCCGAAGAATGGGAGGCGTTGACAAGGGTCTGATCGACCTTGATGGGGCACCCATGGTTGCGCACGTCGTGCGCCGCCTCAGACCCCAGGTCAAACAGATCATTATCAGCGCCAATCGAAATCTCTCCGAGTACCAGAATTGGTCGGATCGGGTTGTACAAGATGCTATCGGAGAGTTCGACGGGCCGCTGGCCGGAATGGCAAGCGGGCTCGAATCGGCTGACTGTGAGTATGCTGCGACCGTACCCTGCGACTCTCCGCTGTTGGCCAGGGATCTGGTCGCCCGTATGCACCATGCCTGTTTGACCGCGAAGGCCGATATTGCCGTCGCCTCCGACGGTGACCGGATTCAGCCGGTATTTACCTTTTTACGAACCTCGCTCCGCGCGAGTATCTTGGCGTTTCTCAGGTCAGGGGAGAGGAAGATCGACAAGTGGTTTGAACAGCATGCCGTGGTCGTGGTCGATTTTTCAGATGAATCCGAGTCCTTTCATAACGTAAATACTCCGGAGGACAAGGTTTACCTGGTAGCCCATAACCGTTTGTATGATTGAGACCAAACCAAGTATACCAAGTGTATACGACCTTGTTATCCTGGAAACCGCTGATAGCAGTCGAGCGCATGCAGAGCGCCTGGCGGCGGCAGGCGCTGATGAAGGAACGCTGATTTGGGCGAAATCGCAGAGGCGGGGCATTGGACGAAATGGTCAATACTGGATGTCGGGAAACCGCAACCTGCACTGTTCGATAATCCTCAGACCGGAGGAGGATCTCGATACCTGCTGCCAGCTCAGCCTGCTGGCAAGCATATGTACCGCCCTAGCCATTTCCAGGCAAGCTGAACCGTTGGAAGAACTCAGGTATCGCTGGCCAAACGACGTACTGTTGAACCAGGGCAAAGTCGCCGGAATAACCCTGAGCGGTAAAGTTACGGGTCCACAGGTCGATTGGCTGGTTGTTGCACTGAATGTTAATGTCTATGATGAGCCGGACAGCGAGGGACTGAAAGCGTCCAGTCTGCGCGGCGAGGGATTCCAAAGCCATGATCGGGTTTTACTTCTCGAAGCGTACACTCGTGAGTTTCTATCGTGGATCAATCGCTGGTCCGAAGAAGGAGTTGGGCCCGTCACGAAGGAATGGTTGTTCAGGGGCCACCAGTATCGCGATCCGGTCAGTCTGAAAATTGGTGACGATGTTATCAGTGGTAGCTTTGAGAAAATGCATTCGGACGGTAGTATCGAGCTTGCAAACGCACCCGGCATCGAAAAAGTCGGGCTGATCGATTTTTTTACTGCTGAATTTTCTGAATAGGCGACGACATGCCTGAAATGTTCCGCAAACTGCGGCGCAATCGCCGCAGTTTCATGAAATTGTGCATGACTGCCGTCACCGCCAGCCAGCTTCGTCATACCCTGGCCTGGTCGGACGGCGGCGCAAGAAACTATAACCGGGTAAGCCTGGTTGGATCCAATGGGCGGCCCTTGAAATCGAACGACCTGGAGGTGGGACGGAACTACGTTTTTCACTACCCGTATGTCTCCACGCCGTGTTTTCTCATTGATGTCGGGGACCCCCTCGATCACGCTGTGGAACTCCGGCAGGAAGATGGCCAAGGTTATACGTGGAACGGTGGCGTCGGGCATAAAAAATCAATTGTTGCCTTTTCGGCGATCTGCGCGCACAAGATGACGCACCCCGCGAAGTCCATCAGTTTTATCGATTACCGGCATGAAACGATCAAGTATCGCGATACCGGCCGCAATCTGGCCGCCGGAGAAAAATTGATCTATTGCTGTTCGGAGCAAAGCGTCTACGACGCGAAACGAGGAGCCATGGTACTCGGCGGTCCCGCAGGTCAACCTTTGACAGCTGTAGCGCTGGAATACGACGAAAACCGGCACCGCCTGTCGGCCGTGGGAACGCGGGGTGGTGAGATGTACGATCAGTTTTTCAGAAAATTCAGATCCAGATTGCAGCTGGAGTATCGGGTCACCGACATCGGCGAACTGGTCCAAGGTAAAACCGAGGTAATGCTCCTGGAAAACTTCAGTCAAACGCGGGCGTCCTGCTAGCCGCCTGGTGAACAATGCGGGCTAGTCCCCTTTCAACAACACCAACAGCTCGAGATCGTTTTTCTTCAGGGCGATCTGGTAGGGCGTACGCCCGACTTCGTCTTGAAGACTGCTGTCAGCACCATTTTCGAGCAGCATCTCCGCCAAATTGACCTGTCCCCGCACCGTCGCAATGTGAAGTGCCGTCACCCCATTCTCTCCCCTGTGATTTAACCTGGTCCTGCTGTCTTCCATCAGCAACCGGGCTGTAAAAACCCGATTTTCGAATACAGCTCGCATCAGGGGTGTCCAGCCATAGATATCTGGCAGATTCGGGTCGGCGGAATGATTCAGCAGTTCTTTCACCGATTCCGCACGACCCTTTGCCGCAGCGATCATCAGCGCAGACCAGCCATTGTCCGCCATCGCATCCAGATCCACGCCCATTTGGATAAACATTCTTACGATATCGACATTTCCTCCCAGCACCGCATACATGAGCGGCGTGCCGCCGTTGTTGTTGGTCCGATTGATATCCGCCCCGATTTCAATCAGCTGTTCTACCGCGCTCTCGTCACCGGCTCTTGCCGCCTGCATGATCGCCGTTTTTCCGTTGCTGTGCACCGCGTCGGCCGCGATGTTGGCCGCTTCCAACTCACCGGCCAGGCTCGTCACAGCGGCCGTTGACAGAATCACTGCGGGAATCAATACAATCGAGCGCAGCGAAGACATCAATGAGAGATCGATTCCGGGTTTCGCGCAGGTTCGGACCTCACCTGATAGTGGGCGACGATATCTGAAATCGCGGTCCGGGGATCGTACTTCCCGGACATCCTCAGCACGCTGTCGTGGGCGAACGCTTCCCGGGCCAAAGATTCAAACTTTTCGTGTTGCGCATCGCTAATTTCATGCTGCTGTTCCTGCATGAGGCGATAGTCGGAGTCCGCGAAAAAATAGCGAATTCGCTGCTGCCGCGCCAGCAACTTCAGACACTCGTAGTGCATACTAACCTGTCCGGGGATCAACAGAATCTCGAATACAAGCGGGTCATCGATGACGGTGCCGACCTCGACACGAAGCATTAGCACTGATGCGCCGGCATGCATCATCAACTCGGTCGTCAACAGGGTTGGGGTGACTTTGTTTTTCTTGAGGATGCGCCTGTCCTGGCGGGATTCCGGCCCGGCGACGTGAAAGAAAAACGCCGACTCCCATTCTCCGTCGTCAAACTGCACCGGAACACAGGTGGCCGCGATGTCCTTCTCGCGCATGTTGTTCTGAACCGATTTTGGAAAATACTTCATGTGTCTCGATCAAAAAAAACACCGGGCGTTCTCACGCCCGGTACAGAGATTGCATATCAAACCGACAGATCTGGGAAAGCTTGGGAGACGGTCAAGTTTCTTTTGTCTTGACCTCTTCATACCACTTGTCGTGGTGTTGTTTCGCCCATTCCGCGGAAACCCGTCCCTTGGTCATGGCTTCCAGTGAGCCTTCAGTGCCCAGCGTCCCAATCCATATATGTCCGATTGCCATAGCCAGCCATAAGTTTGCAGCGATGGCATGAATAATACTGGCAATCTGCATGGTTTCGCGCGTCTGCCCGAAATTCGGGAAGTTTAGAATGACGCCGGTTACGCAGACGACCACACCGAAAGTACAAATGACCCAGAACCAGAGTTTTTCCCCGGCGTTGATGCGTCCCGCCGACACGTGGTCGTGGGTCAGCAGTCCTCCCCCCGTCGCCATCCACTTGAAGTCTTCAGCGTTGGGTATGTTATGGCGCATCCACAACACGATCTCCAGGAGTATTCCGACGAAAAAAAACGGACCCAGATAGTTGTGTAAAGTGATCGAGAAATTGGCCCAGGCGCTGAATCCGGTCGGACCAAGCAATGGAATCAGAACGGCTCTACCGAATAACATGCTGAGTCCGGTAATCGCCAATATGATAAACAGGATCGCCGTATACCAGTGCAAGACACGCTCACCCAGGCTCCACCGTTTTACCAGCCGGCCGGATCTGGGCCCCTCTACTTTAACCCTGCCCACAACGATGTGAAAGAGAACGATCAATCCGAGCACCGACGCGAGAATCCATGGCGTGAAGGTCGAAATCGGGCCGTTTCGGATCTGGCGCCAATTCTGGCCGCCGTTCTGGATCAGCGTATTCGTTGTGTATGGACCCCGAGACGCAACGTATCCTTCATTGCCTTCGCGCACGGCTCGCCAGTAGTTGGCTCTTGGATTGGAATCCTGAGTCGCCTGCGCTGTTACGTTCGTAATTCCGACGTACAGGTATCCCGTCAACGGCAGCAGCGTCGCGCCCAACATGATCGCAACCACCGACCACAGCATAATTTTAGCGTGACGGCTTCTGATCTTTCGTTGTTTTGCCATAACAACCTCCCCAAGTGTTAACGATCGAGTTGGCCTAACTTGAAGCGCTGGTTAAGCGAACCGGCTCTTTCCTCCGCGTTGGCGCTCAGCAACGGATCGCTGGCGCCCTTGTACACACCCGGCTTATGAACGGTGACGTTGGAAGATTCATAACATCCTGTCAGAACAACAACAATCAAACCCAAAAAAAGACTATAGAGTTTGTTCATAGCTCTCCGCTATCCCTGTGATCCGTACGCGGCATCCCAACCCCAAGTCTGGGGACGGCCGCCCCGTTTCAGTACCCGTTCACGGTAAATGTCCGCAACCATATCGCCGTCCCCGGCAATCAACGCCTTGGTAGAACACATCTCCGCACACAGCGGCAGTTTTCCCTGGGCCAACCGATTGCTGCCATACTTGGCGAACTCCTCGTCAGAGTTGTCTTCTGCCGGCCCGCCGGCGCAGAACGTGCACTTGTCCATCTTCCCTCTCACACCAAATGCCTCCTGTTTGGGATACTGCGGCGCGCCGAATGGACAGGCATAAAAACAGTACCCACAGCCGATGCACAAATCCTTGTCATGAAGAACGACGCCTTCGTCGGTGGTGTAAAAACAATCGACGGGACACACCGCCGCGCATGGCGCGTCGGTGCAGTGCATGCATGCTACCGAAATTGATTTCTCTCCCGGCACACCGTCATTGAGAACTACCACCCGGCGTCGATTGACACCCCAGGGAACGTCGTTCTCGTTCTTGCAAGCGACCACACAGGAATTGCATTCAATGCATCGCTCTGCGTCACAAAGGAATTTCATTCTAGCCATTGTCAAGTCCTCCTTAAGCAGGTCGTATGCGACACAGTGAAGTTTTAGTTTCCTGCATTTGGGTCACGGAATCATAGCCATAGGTCATGGCCGTGTTACAGGCTTCACCTCTGACCATGGGTGCGGTCCCCTCCGGGTACTTGGCCAGCAGGTCCTGGCCCTGATACCAGCCCCCGAAATGGAAGGGAGTAAATACGACTCCCGGCGCGACACGCCGCGTCACCATCGCCATGACCTTGATCTTGGCTCCTTCGGGACTGTCGATCCAGACCATCTGGCCATCCTGGATGCCGTTGTCATTGGCATCCTTAGGATTTATTTCGACAAACATATCCTGTTGCAGCTCGGCCAGCCAGTGGTTAGAGCGCTGCTCCTCGCCGCCGCCTTCATACTCAACCAGGCGTCCACTGGTCCATATGATCGGGAAATCATTGGAAAAATCCTGCGTCTGGATGGAAGCGTAGCGAGTCGGCAGTCGGTAGAACCGCTTGCGATCTTCGTAGGTT
>CAMYOI010000199.1:4050-13680 GCA_947259955.1 uncultured Gammaproteobacteria bacterium | reverse complement strand
TACCTGGTCATCAAGAATAAAAAGTGGAAGGAGTATGACTATATCGCCATTGAACTGGGTGATAATGACTACCCTTGGACCGAATGGCTGGAAATTCATCTGCATGGCCCACCGGTCAAGACAATAAATGGCGAGCACGGAAGCAGTGTGTTTATTTACAAAGTGGGTTCAGAGTAAAAATAAGGGATGCTAAATCCTTTAATTTCTACTCTGACCCCCATTATTGATGCGCATTATTGATGCGCTGATACAATTCCTGGGTGATCCTGGCGTTCTGTTCGACGGATTTGATTCCGAGGCCGGCGATGCAGGTCTGGTCAACCGGTTGTTTGTATTTTTGCCAATGTAGATCAAGTTCGGCGAGGATGCTTTGGAACTCATCACCATCACCGGGTGTGTACAAGAAACCGGATTCTCCATCGATCACGGCCCCCCTAAGCCCTCCCGAGTCGGAGGCGACGACCCACAAACCCAACAAAGACGCTTCCCGCGCGACAAGACCGAAACTCTCTGGCCACAGTGAAGGCACGATCATGACATCGATTAGGGAGTAGAACGCACCAATATCGGAAAAATCGAACCTGGGATAAATCGTCACCAGCGTGTCGCCCCATTTCTCCGTTGTCGTTTGAGACAGTTTTGAAAAGATATCGACTATGACGACTTCGATGTTTCGGAGCCTGGCGGTGCCTATGCAGTCTTTCAAGAAATAGAATCCTTTATGTTCTGACTTACCGCCGGCGTATCCAAGCACCAGTTTTTGCACCGCGTTTCTGCTGAAACCGGGTGGTGTGTCAACGCCGTCTTCGATCACTGTCGTGTTCGCGAATCCGTTGTCTGAATACAGATCCCGCTGGTACTCCGAAACGGCTACAAGAGCGCTTGCGCCGTGCAGCCGGTCCCGCAAAAATCGGTTCCGAGAGGATGTGCTGTTGAAATCGGTGCTGTAGCTGCAGGCAACGAGGGGGTTGCTGACGTTCCGTGGCAGCAGGTTTCCACTGTCATCGATCATGAACGGGTAGTCGGAAATCCACCAGGAATCATGCAGGGTGACGACGTAAGGGATGTGGTTTTCCCCGGCGGCCAGCAGCGGCGATGCGGTTAGTCTCTGTACACTGTGAAAATGCACGATATCGGGAGCGTAGAAGCGCAGCACCCGGTCGAATAGGCGCCTGATTTTTTCGTCCTCGTACAATCTTTCGAGATTCGGTCTCATTGGTACGCTAACCGAAAGTACGATGACGCCGTCATGAACATATTCCCGAAGGTGATACGGCCTCGTATCGTGCACGTCACAGGTAAAGACCATGACGTCGTAGCGTCCGCTGAATTCAGACACCATGGTGTCGACAAGACCCTTGACGATCCGGGTGGCGCCTCCCATGGATTGCGGCGGGTAAAGTGTGTTGACAACCAACAGGCGTTGCCTGGGTTTCGTGCCGGTGTGTGGCCGGCTCGTCCCGGGCGATCGATCTATACATTCGTAAACGATATCCCTGAATTTCCCGGCAAGCTGTTCACGCCCGTACTGCCGCGCGATTTCGACTTTCGCGGCCTGGCCAATCCGATCCCCCAGATGCTTGTCGACGATGAGTGCCCCAAGTATGGACTTCCACTGTGCGGGTGTGTCGGCCACGAAGCCGGTTTCATTTTGTCTGATGGCCCGGTGGTATGTGCGGGTCCCGGAAACGACCGATGGGACGCCCAGCATGCCGGCTTCCAGCCATTTGATTTCACTTTTGCAGTCGGCGAATATGCCGGGTTCGAGGGGAGCGATGTTTATGTGGGCGCACCTCAGGACTTCGAGATACGAAGCATACTCGAGGAATTCGATGGTCAATACCCGGTTTCCGAATCGCCTAAAGGCCGGGTCGATCTGCAATGGCCCGGCGATGACGAGTTTGGTTTCGGGGTGTTCGTCGAGCAGTTCTAGCAATACGGGTGTGACCAACCTGAAATCTGCGTCGTGTGTTTTTGTCCCGCTGCCGTAGAATATGACGACGGCGTCGGTTTCCCTGCCTGCAAACTCCGCGCCGCACTGGTAAATCAGCGTGGACGATATGCCGTTGGGAAGAATGAATCCGCTGGCGCTTACCGTACTTTCAACCTGTTGCCTGAGAGGTTCCGTCGACACCATGCAGAACGGTATCAGCGACATCGATTTGCGGTAGAGATCGGCGCCCGTGAGAAGATCCTTGTACACCCTGATCGAGAGTTGACCACGATTGCCGGAAAACTTTTTTTCGAGTTGGATCCGGTCGAAAACGAGATCGTCCAGATCGTAGATCAGCAGTTTGTTCAGCGCACCGGCGTACTCGATGAATGAAAGGACGGCGTCGAACCCCGGTACACGGTACAGCACGATCACGTCGTAGAAATGCAGTTCCCTCCTGACCTGCTCGATATCCGACCAGGGCAGCCAGGCGGCCTCCCAACCGAGCTCGCTCAGCATCTCGAGCTTTTGCCTGACCCGGTACTCGAAACATTGCGGTATGCTGTCCTCGGCGAGTATCAGCACCCGCGGCTCGTCGGGGATGTGGCGAACCGGATGCGCTGTCACGGTTTCGTGAGCATGGCTGTCGAAGCCGGTTTCGCTTCCAGTGAGGCGGTTTCTCAGCTTCACCACGGACTGCGCGGACCATTGCGCCGACTTGATCGTGCCAAGAAACAGATAGTTGCCCAGGTTGTATGCCGCGGTGGCCACGGGGTGGCGCTGAGCCCATGCCATGGCCAGGTCGATCCGGCGCGTGTCCAGGTGCTTCAAATCAAGGCTTGAAATCAAGGACTTAATACGAGAAATCATCCCGATATTGATCCAAATTGGGGTTGTAACCGGGGTCGGGAAGCCCCAGCCGGGATTGGTAGCGTTGCCAGAACCTGTGGCGCTCCCGTTCGAATCGCGATCTTTTGGAATCCGTGTCTTCGTAGCCTCGCGAAAGAGACTCGTGATGATATGCCAGTGCGAATGGGGTAAAGATGTTGCAACGGCCAAGGGCTCTGGCGCGCAGGCAGAAATCGACATCGTTGTAGGCAATGCCGAATCGATCCTCATCGAAGCCGTCCAGCTTGCGGTGCAAATCCCTTGTGAACAGGCAAAGGGCCGCGGTTACCGCGCTGACCTCCTGAACGCAGATCAGGCGGTTCATGTACCCGGGGGAATCCCCGGGATAGTGCTTGTGCATATGGCCGATATGACCGGATTTCTGCACGCTCAGTCCGGCATGCTGGATGGTGCCGTCCGGATACAACAATTTTGCACCCACCACACCGACCCTTTTTCTCTGGCCGTGTTCCAGCATGGCGTCGAGCCATTCCTTGTTGCTAACCGAGATATCATTGTTCATCAGGACGATGTACTCGCCCGATGCCAGATCGACACCGTGGTTGACCAGAGCGGAAAAATTGAACGGGATATTGTGCTCGACGAATCTGATGCGGCGGTCTCGTCTGCAGAACTCGTCCATCACCCGGTAGGTTTCTGAGGACTGGGACCGGTTCGAAATGCCCAGAACGTCGTAATTGGGATTGCTGGTATTTTCCAGAATTGATTCAAGGCAGGTCCGCAGAAAGCGAGGCCTGTCCTTGAACGGGATCACTATGGTCGTCCTCGGTTTGCCCCGGATCCGACGCTTTATTCGGTAGGTGTTGTTTGCCGCGGGCAGTACCTCGATTCCAGGATCCTGTTCCCTGAAATGCGCGCGCAGAACCGGTTCGAGGCCGCGGCCGCCGACTTCTTTGCGCGCATGGTAAACCGGCCGGGGAAGATGTTCCATGCGCCTTCCATCCGCGAAAGCGCGCAGCAACAGAGCGCAGCGGGCGCCAGGATAGTCGTTCAGGTCGATGCCGCCGTACTTGACCAGGATGGATTGGCGAATGCACAGCAGGTCCCCGATGTAGTCGAAGTGGGCAAAATAGTCATAGTTCGGCCCGGTCTTGAACCGGGGACCTTCGAGATGGCCCCGACTATTGATGATATCCTGGTCGACGTACACAATATCGGCACCGCCGTCATGAACGGAAGACCACATTGCTTCGAGAGCATCGTCGCTCAGCCAGTCGCCGGATGGCATGAATACGAAAATGGCATCGCCGTCACCGTCGTCGCTCCGATCGGCGATCCAGCCGGCATCCCTGGCATCGACAACCTCGACCCGGTTGTGGAGTCGATGTTCGACGTACTGCTTCATCCGCGATACGGAGCGCACTCCGTCGCATGTCGCCAGTATCAATCGCACTTCCGGGTGGTTCCGCAGGCACGACACGGAGGCCCGCATCCCGGGTCTTGTCGAATTACCGGGCACAATGCACAGGTGCATTGACTTCAAATTGCCTTTTGTCATTCGTCGGGCCGGTTCTGATACCCGTTGGCAGTCCGCCAGCGTTCGTACTCGTTCAGGTTGCGTCGTGACCACCACGCCGGGCGAAACACTTTCAGGCAGGCATTGATGGCACCGTCCTTGCGAGCGTGCATCAAGCGTTCGTAAAGCTGCTGGGCGCGGATGAACATGTTCCAGAGCGGGGAATTTCGGTACCTGTCGAACTCTTCGCTGGTTTTTTCCAATACCGCAATCCTGGATTCAATGGCGCGTATGTGCGCCTCGTCACGCTCTTGCCTGGCAAGAAAACCGTCACGGGCCATTATGTAGCTTTTGTCGGGCAGGTATTCGAGTGCGATTTCGAACCTGAGCTTAGATCGTGGATCAGCTGTCGGGAAATCAGGGATACGATATTCGATAGCCGGGTCCGCGTCTTCGACGACGTACAGTTCACCCAGCAGTCGGTCGTTGAATACGAGGCCCGTCATATTGAAACTTTCGACTATTTTTGCGTGGTCGCGCGCCGTGAGCAGGGCTAACGAACTATTCGAATCCGGGCCGGTGGCCTCGATGATCACGGACAAAATCTTGATGTATGCGATCGGCATAGCCGGGGTCTGTGACAGAAAATGAAAATCGATCGATTCGAGCTCCTGGAGTTCTTGTTCAATGCAGAACGTAAGCGTCTGGGGATTCGAATCTGTCGAATACCGGTTTACCAGTCGTTTGTCACTGGAATAGTCTTCGCCGGTTCGGCGGTAGAACAAGGTGGCGGTACCAACCTTATCCAAACGGAGCCCCCGTTGTGCGAAACTGTTGGTTTGGTGGCTCGGGATGTATACTCATCGGTGATGCTGGTGAACGTGTGCCGCGGGGCCTTGCTTCGACATTAGTCATAAAACCCAATATTACCACGTGATGCCGACACCACACCTGCGTCCGAGAACGCGCATGCGGCCAATTTGTTGCAGAATTTCGTGTCGTTGCTCTACCTACGGTACCCATGAGTATTATTGAGGAAGCGCGGCAGCCGCGGTCGAGACTGTCAGCAGCGGCAGCGCTTGCTCGGACGCACGTTGTCGTAATCACATTCTGCCCCGATTCCTCCGTGATGGCCCGTCAGTTCGAAAGGTTGCACGATGAAGGAGTCAAGGTCGTGCTGGTCGATAATCACTCGCCGATGCAGGACGAAGTTATCGAGGCGGCGGTCGCGCATTCCTTCGAGTACGTTGCCCTTGACCGTAATCTGGGCGTGGCGGGTGCTCAAAACGTGGCTATCGAGAAAGTCAGATCCCTCAACGGGGAGTACGTCGTGCTGCTCGATCAGGATTCCATACCGGAGGCCGGGGCGTTCAAGACACTCATCGATGGATTGTTGACAGCCCCGGATGGTCCAAGGGTGGCGGCAATCGGGTCGAGCTACACGCTGCCGTCCGGCAACCCGGGCTCCTCTTTTGTTCGGTTTGCCTGGTTTCGATTCAGCAAGATTTACTGCGAACACGGCGGTGCGGAACTTCATGGAGTCGATTTTTTGATTTCATCCGGGACCCTGATACCTATGTCCGTATTGGCGGACGTTGGACCGATGAGCGAAGAGCTGTTCATCGACCACGTGGATACGGAGTGGTTCCTGCGCGCAAGATCCAGGGGATACCGCGCCTATGGCAGCTGCCGGGCACGGATGAGCCATGGACTCGGTGAGCGCGTCGTCCGCGTGTGGCTTGGTCGATGGCGGACAGTGCCGGTGCACAAGGGATTTCGCTACTACTTTACGTTTCGCAACAGCATTTGGTTGTACCGGCAAAAATACGCACCGTTTAAATGGATAACCGCTGATCTGATACGATTACTTTATATATTCGTTTTCTCCGGATTGTTACTGTCGTCTCGGGCTGAAAACCTGAAACACATTTTTCAGGGCGTTCGGGATGGCTTCGGAAATCCGCCCGACTGGGACTCCACCGCGGTGGTGCAAACCGCAATCGATGCCGGCAGGGAGCGCAGCTGAATGGCGGTTTGGAGAAAGACATATCAGGCGCTGAACAGCGCAGACGAGTACCTGACTCGCTTCTTTAACTATGTTACCTGGCGGGATCTGTGGCTACTGATCCTGGCGGTGGCCTTCGCCGTTTTCCTCGCCGGCATAACCCCATTTGCCCTCGTATTGCGCGAAGACGCCTATAATTTCACGGTCAAAGGTATGGAAATTTCCCTGGGAGATTTCAGCCTGGACAGGCCGCAGGCCATTGGGTGGCCGCTGCTGCTCGGCCTGGTGTTCTCGATTATGAGCGTGGACAACGTTTTCGAGGCGATGTATGTCTCGCGCTGGACTTCGATCCTGTGCACGGCGCTCGGGGTGTTCGCACTGGGCAAAGCGTGCGGTGCGATGTTAGCGGACCGCTCGCAGAAGGGAATCGCGGTGATGATCGTGCTTGCGTATATGACGAATGCGCTGATCTACACGATGGCCCGGAGCGCCATGAGTGAAGCGCTTTTTATTCTGCTCGTGATTGGTGTCGTGTATTTTTCTATACGGGCCACCGAGGGGGATGCTCTGAATATCCGCAGTCTCGTCGTCGCGGCGTTACTGGCCGCTGCGTCATACTACGTCAGACCCAACGGATTGTTCGTATTTGCGGCACTCGTCGTGACCATCGTTCTGCATACTTGGGCTTCTCGAAAATCGGCCATCGCCGGTGTGGTCCCTCTGCGGTTTTCGTCATCGCCATTTCACCCTATCTCTATGCGCGTTTCGCTGCATTTGGCTCACCATTCGACTATGGCCCGAACTCGAAGTACTTCGTCGACCACTACGACCACGTTTGGGCGGACAATATAGCCGCGCCTTCGCTGTGGAAGTTTCTGAGTACGCACAGCATTGCCGAACTGTACGACAGGTTTGTCGACGGCGGATTGCTGTCCGTTTTGAAACATACGGAAAGGTGGCTGCTGAACGCTCCCGGGGCCGTGATCGCGCTGTTGGGCGGCATCACCGTGTTTCTGCTCCGCAAGCGGCAGGCATACATCGTGCCGCTGGTTCTGGTTGTGTCCATTGCAGGCATATCCATGATCTACGAGATCTTTGGAACCGTGAGGCATTTATACTATTTACTGCCTTTGTTGCTACTTTGTGCCGGTGCTGCATTTTTCGTGCTCGAGCGGTACAGGGTGCCCGTTCAGAGCATCGCGGCTACCGCGATCATCCTGCTGGTCGCCAGTGATCTGCCTTTAGTAGTATGGATGGGGCCTGAGCAGAAGCAGATACCGCAGGTCAAGGACCATTGGGCGGTGTGGGCGTCCAACAACTTCGAGGGCACCGTGGCGATAGTGGAGGGAGGGGATTTCCTCAAGATGAGCCAGCACTACGAGCCTATCGGCTGGCGGGTCGCGAGGAGCTTCAGGGACGTCGCGCCGCACATCCGCGCGTGGCGGCCCGGTGTCTATGACACCCTGGGTGAGGCCATGATCCATTTCAGAAAAATTAACGTCAGATATTTGATTACGGACCGCGAAGGATTGAAACGAAGACCGTACCTGCGCGATGTAACGGACCCCCGGTGGCAAGATCAATTCAAGCATCTCGCGTACTTTCCCGTCGGAGACAAGGGCGCACGATTGCGTCACGTCAACATCTACGAAATCATTTACTGAAGAATGTGAAAGTCGATTTGATCAAGCGTGGAATCACCGTAGTGTGTCTGTTAGCTATTGCAGCGGCCACGGCAACCTCATTTGCAAATGACTATTTTCCGCGGCCTGAAGCGAGCGGCGGGTGGAGAAAGAACACCGATCCCGAATTCATTAGATCGCTGGGCCTTGACCCGGCGAACGTGGAAGAATTCGGCAGGTACAACCTGTCCGTTCCCAACTACTCGAAACTCAAGAATCACGATTACCACGAACATTCCGGCGCTTTGGTAATCAAGGACGGTTGGATCATTGGCGAATGGTACAACCGGCCTGACGGCAAGACCTACATGAATTATCTGTCTTCGATAGGCAAATCGTTAGCCCTGGCCTGTTTTGGTATCGCCGAAAAAGACGGGATGGACGGCCGACTGGATGTAGCTGTCGACCGCAATTCCAAAGTATACGATCGGCGCTGGCTCGAGGCCGGATTTCCGCTATCGGATGAACGAAAAGCGGAGATCACATTCGAACAGATCTTTCAACACACCTCCGGAATTTGCCCCCAGATCAACGCGCGGGGAAAAATTCTGGAACTGGGTCGCGACAGGTGGACCGACTACGATGACTGGGTCCTGGGTCACGACAAACGATGGCCGCAAACCGGCAGGCTGTTTTTCCCCCCGGGCCAGGTCCGGGAATTCAAGGGTAGACAGGCATGGGGAAGTCACGAAGGGGCTTACAGCAGCGTCGCGTTTGCCCATATCGGTTTGGTGATCCGGGGCCTGTATGGCATTCCCGCTCACCGGTTCCTATGGCAAAGGCTATTGCAACCGCTCGGTTTCAGTGGCGTCGCCTATCACAACCCGCCCGACCCACCCGAAACCGAGTGGTTCTCCGCCGGCGGGATCAGGATGACGACCCGCGATCTCGGCAGGTTTGCCTATTTCCTGCTGCGCGGTGGACGCTGGGAAGACCGTCGGCTGGTGGCCGAGGGCTGGGTCGAAGCCTTTACCTCGAGGCCGGTCTACCCGAACCTGAGATCGAATGTCGATGGATTTTTCGGACGGAAATATCCGCCCGACATGTTCAGACTTTTTGGCTCCGGGGGAAACTTCGTATTTATCGTGCCCGGACTGGATCTGATCGCGATCAGAACCGGCCGAACCGGAAATGCGCTAATGAAGATACTGCAGCGGGATTTTCTGCGCCGCTTGTTTCTGATGATCCCGGGTCACGAGGTGGAGTGAGAATCATCCTCACCCTCCTATCCCGGAGGGGGGAGAGGGGTGGGGCGTCAGAACTGGTACTCGAAAACCCCCAGGACGGTGTTGGCTGACGGGGCAGCGGCGAGATTCGAGGGGTTTCGCTGGTGCATCAAATAGGTGGTGAAGCGCGCGTGCTTGCCGGCCCACATCCTGTAGAAGGTCTCCAGAGCCAGTTCGCGTCCGCCGGAGCCGAGATCGACTCGTTCCGTGTAACTGCTCACCACGTTGTTCGCGTCGATGGCATAGGGCACCGTGAGATCTACAAATCCGTCCGAAATTTTCAAGGGCTGAGAGACCGCGAATCCAATCCTGTCACGGCCCCTGGCTACGTTGTCGAACATGATGCCCATTGCCCATGAATCGGAACGCAGATTCGAAAAGTTGCTCAGCAGGCTGTTGTCGGTGCCGTCCACATCGGA
>CAMYOI010000199.1:0-3995 GCA_947259955.1 uncultured Gammaproteobacteria bacterium | reverse complement strand
TGCGTGCGTCATCTGGGATGCGACGCCGTTGTTCGAATATCCGAGGAAAGGGAGAGAGAAAGACTTGTTGGACAGAAAGCTGATCTGGTCTTGCGGAGTGGAAGCCAGTCCCAGGGCCCCGAACTCATTGGTCAGTGTGTTGTTGACGTGGAAGCTGAAGCCGGATCCGTCGACGGACTGCTGATAGTAGGACATGCTGGGTTCCGGCTTGAATGCAGGATCATCGTTGAGCCAGCTCGTGGGATTGTAGGTTGTCGAGTTTTCCAGCGCAGGCTCGGTGATTCTCAGAAAGGCTGATTTTTCCGGCGTCTGGCTGATGGTATGGGTCTTTTCCAGCACGTTGAGCGACTTGAGCACCGAGTCCAGGGAGCCGTGGGCGGGCCGGACCCGGGTCATTTCCGACAGATCCAGGGTATAAGCCCGTTTGTATTTGTCCAGCACCAGGGTGGTTTCCATGGGTTTGCGCTTTTTCGACAGTACCGCGGCGGCGACTCCCACGACCGCAAGGCCGCCGATGACGATTCCGGCTGACGAACCGCCGCCGCCCCCGCTGGGCACGATCATTTCTCCTTCGGCGGGATCGAGCGCTTTTTGCGTGTTGATCAGGCCGTGACCGTAGACGGCATCGACGCCGGGCTCCCCGAGGTCGTCTGCCGTTTCCAGGATGATCTGCACCGCATCCGCCGCGCTCAGATTGGGAAATGTCCAAAGCAGCAGCGCTGCCAGACCCGAAACATGAGGTTTAGCGAATGATGTGCCCTGGGTTTGATTGAATTGAGTGAATCCGGGGGCGACGACATAATATTCGGCGAGGTCCCCCGCCCGATTGCTGTAGGATGCGATGGAGGTGTCCGGGTCGACGGCACCGACGATGATCGCCATACCGTTGAGCAGGGGCGCGAACTCCGCGATGCCATCGGGTCTCGCTCTCGCACGGTTTCCCGAGTTCATCACCAGTACGCGGTTCCCGTCCGCGGCGGCCTGCAACGAGCCAAGGCTAATAGGATTCCTGTTGCTCATGTCCACGACCTTGACATCCGGCATCTCTATTGCCGCCGCCAGAGCCGCTTCGCTGGTGGCCGGGTTGAATTCAAAGCTGGCGCCGACGACCTTGAGGGCGACTATGTCCTCGACCGGCTTAAAGGCATTGATGATCTGGCTGATGGTTGTCCCGTGCCCGTCACTTGTCTCGTCGAATGGCGAGTTGGTGCCCCTAACGAAGTCGATTCCTCCGACACCGGACAGGTTGCTGCCGGAGTCGATGATCGCGACTTTTGCCGCATGTACCTGGGCTGTTCCCGATACGGCCAGTAACATGGCGCTTGCTGTAGACAATATCAGGCGGAAAAAGGCGCTACGCATAATAAAGGAACCTCAAAATCTGTGATGATTGGGATACGCGCGGGAACTCGACTTTATCGCCTATTTTATGTGCACGCAACTTCGTCGCAAGCTTCATTTAACCATCTTTTTGGGTACGGGTCGCAGGCGGCGCCATACGGCCAGCGCTTTTTGCCATTGGCGGTGGTAGCGGATGGTCAGATAGGTGATCGGATAGCCCAGGTACTGGCGAATGGCCAGCGCCAGGATGTGTTTGAGCTCGAGTTCGTCGCTGAAACACCATAGCGGACGTATTTTGCTGTACAACTGCTGGCGCAGCATGCGTCCGGAAGACATACCCGCCACATCGTAGTGCCTGTTGATTAGCTTCATGCCCACAGCCGCAGCATTCTTGAGATATGACGGTAGAAATAGCGGTATCGGGTGAAGGGGATCAGCGCAATCTTCCAGGATTTCAGATCCCACAGCGATTGATAGTATCGGAGGATCCTCTGGTGTACCGGGCGTTTGCCGGCGAAGTCGTCATGATGGTGAAAATGCCGGATCCGGCCTACTTCGCCGGCTGAGGGGAAAGCCAGTCTGGTAACCAGTAGAAAGTTGAGCCAGGACCGGAGGTACCTGGACTCGTAGCCAAGCAATGTGACCGACGTCGCGTATTGCTCCGCGCCATCGAGGACGCCCTCGTGGAGTGGCGCGTAGTAGTCGCTCTGCTCCATTTCCGACCGGGCAGACTTGTCGGATTCGTCGCGCAGGCGCGGCCGGACTCGATCTCCGGATCGTTCGTATCCGGTTACGCTCGGATGGGGGGCTCTGCAAATCTCTTCGAGCACGTCCTTGATTGTCAGCACGTAGCTGGTAGCGAGGCTGAATTCGTGCTGATCGAATACCAGTCCATCGAAACGGTTTTCAGCGGTGTTGGGATACGGCACCATACGTGTGGCCGCGAGCAGGAAGCCGTGTATGTTCGGCCGCTCGTTGCGATGAGAAATCGCCTGGTGGAGGTAGTTCTGTATTGTTCCAAGCCAGCCGATGTCAACTAGCGCGACATCGCGATGATCGAAAAAGCCCTCGGAATCGAGATATGACTCGAATAGCTGTCCGGATGGATGGCCCTGTTTGCGGACCTCAGCCTGGAATTCCGGGTCGGCGAGCAGCACGGAGAAGGGATTCTCGGGATCGATACCCCCGGACGCATTGGCGCCGACGGGCGTAATCGGGTCTTCCGGCGCCAGTCCCGCATTCGCGAGGTAGGGACGCAGGGGTTCGATGTCGAGATTGTACACCCTGCAGATGTCCACAAAATCCACATTCTGAAACGGCAGCAGCGCGACGGTGGCATTGGCGGCGGTGAGCCCTGCATTGGCGCACGCCGCGCTGGACAACGCGATCCTGCTGACGTGCAGATAGCTGGCTTCGGGAGCTTCGGTGGCGGCAAAGAGATGCGGCGCCATGCGTTTCCAGCACTCGAAGAACATCCAGCCCTCCCTGGAGCAAAAATAAATCCTCCGTATGTTTCGTTCACGGCATTTCTCGGCGAGGCGATGGATGAAATAGCCCAGTAAAAAACCGAATAGATTGTGTCCATCGACGTAAAGCTCGGGGCGGTCCACGTTATCGCCTTCCAGCGGTGACATGATCTGCAGCACATTTCGACCCTTCCAGATGTGCCTGATCCCGGCCAGGGAATGAATTAGACGCGCTATTCCCTTGCGTTGGCGTTCCCCAATGTCCTGGATTACCAGCGCATCGATCCCGTATTCGGCAGGGCGCAGACCATCGGAAACGGGGTTGTCGCCGACGTGCAGCCACCGGCTGGTTTCGATTCGGTGCTTTTCCCTGACGATGTCGAACCCGGTCCCTGATGCCTTGGCGCGAAACGTGTCGGCGGACGATACGACGTCCGTGACATAGTCCGCCAGGCCCATTTTTTCGACCAGTATCGTCAGATACTTCGAGGGCAGGTAGATATCGGAAATCAGTATTATTGTCTTGTTCAGTCGATGGAGCCTGGCGATCCAGTCAACCAGTTCGACCCGCGGCGCCAGAACCGCGGTCTCAATCTCCATCTCGTACCGCGCAACCCCTGCAAACAGATCCTCATCATAGGATTCACCGAAGATCTGTCGCAGCATTTCCGGCATGAAATCGTCGTAGCTGGCCTCGTGATCCGGGTGTACGGCGCCGTTTCTCGCCCGATGCAAGGACTCGATCTCGTTGCGGAGCGCTTGAACTTCCCTCCACGTCGTGGATATTCCCAAGGCAACGGCTTTTTCGGCAATGAATCTCGCGACCGGCGGTTTGACCAGGTCCGGGTCATGAATGCGCCGCACGAACACGGTGTCGAAGATGTCCAGGGATACGACGTCCTTTTGTTCGATCAGAGTGTCGGCATGCTCGATCAGCCTGCGCAGCGAATAAAAGACTTTCATGCTCCGCCGTGCCTGAAGGCGGAACCCAGCTTCCTCATTGCCCTGTTCAATACTCCGAATTGTCGCGGTGCTTTATCCGAAGATTGTCTTTCTACAGCCGCGTGCACGTGCAGGAGTTCGTGTTCGAGCGCAATGAGCCGGTCGATGGCGGTGTTGACGTTGGCGTGTGTCTGCGCTGGGCACCTGGCAAGCAGGTACTTTCGGATCAGCAGGCGGTCCTGTTCG
>CAMYOI010000198.1 GCA_947259955.1 uncultured Gammaproteobacteria bacterium | reverse complement strand
GCGCGCCCTATCGCGAGCATTTGCTGTTCTCCGCCGCTAAGCGTCCTCGCCTGCTGACCGGACCGCTCCTCGAGCCGGGGGAAATGATGAAACACCGAATCCAGATCCCGTCTTATCGCTAGTTCACCGCGTCGGGTGAACGCGCCGAGGCGAAGGTTCTCCCAAACCGAAAGATCCTTGAATACCCGCCGGCCCTCCGGTACCTGGGCAATGCCCAGTTTCAGGATTCGGTCGGGCGACAGGCGGTGAATGGGATTCCCGCTGAATTCGATTTCTCCCGCGCTCGGGCTCTCCAGCCCTGAGATCGCCCGCAAGGTGGTGCTCTTTCCGGCACCGTTGGACCCGATCAGCGTGACAAAATCCCCATCTTCTATGTCTATCGAGACGCCGCGCAGGGCGGCGATCTTGTTGTAGTGAACGTGTACGTCTTTAACCGACAGCAGCATCAGAGCCGGTGCCCTCCTCCAAGGTAGGCGCGCACCACGCGCTCGTCGTTTCTGATCTCCTCCGGAGACCCCTCAGTCAGCAGCATGCCGAAGTTCAGCACCGTAATTTGTCGGCACAATCCCATCACCGCTTTCATGTCGTGCTCGACAAGCACCACGGTAACGCCGGAGTCGTTGACCTTTCGGGTCAGATCCATCATTTGCCGGGTTTCCTCCGGGTTCATCCCCGCGAAAGGTTCGTCCATCAACAACAGCCGCGGTGATGAGGCCAGGGCGATGGCCACCGCCAGCGCCCTCTGGGATCCCAGCGGCAATTCGGAAGCGAGTTGATCACGGCGCTCCGACAAGCCCATGAATTCGAGGACCTCAGCGGCTTTCTGTCTCGCCGCCCGCTGCCTTGCGCCGTCCAGGCCGAGTACCGCCGACACGATATTGGTCCTGGCCCGCAGGTGGCAGCCTACCAGTGCATTCTGGAACACGGACAGTTCCTGGAACAGCGTGGTTTCCTGGAACGTGCGAACCACGCCGCGGCCCGCGATCTCATGCGGTGCATGCGCACGAATCGATTCCCCGTCCAACAGGATGTCACCCGCACTGGGCGTATAGAATCCGGCGATGTTCTTGAACATAGTGCTCTTGCCCGCCCCGTTCGGGCCGATGAGCCCGCGGATCTCTCCCTTGTCGACGCTGAAACTCACGTCGTTCAATGCGGTCAGGCCGCCGAAGTGCTTGGTGAGTTTATTGATTTCGAGCAGAGGCATGGAATATCGTCTTTAGCTATTCCGCCGTCTTGCGGAAGAGGCGTTCACGAAACCAACCGGGTACGCTCTCCAGCCCCCTGGGCATGAACATGATGGCGGCGATCAGCAGCACACCATAAATCGCTGGCCTGATAGCCTCGAATGCACGGAATGCCTCGTCCAGGATCGAAAGGACGATCGCCCCCAGTATGGGCCCGTAAAATGTGTTGTATCCGCCGACGATAACCCAGATCAGCACGAAAACCATCGTCCCCACGCCGAATTGATGCGGCGTCACGTTGCCAAGGTAGTGCACCTTCAACGCACCCGCTACGCCCACGAAGACCGAGGCGATGATGAAAGCCAGGGTACGGTATTTCCACGCATTCACCCCCACCGACTCGGCCAGCGGGGACTTCCAGTGCACGGCGTGCAGCGTCAGCCCGATGCGAGAGTTCTCTATGCGGTGCAGGATGAGCAAGCACAGGGTCACAACGGCCAGAACGAGGTAGAAATAGGGTATGGGCTCCATGAAGTCTATACTGAACAGTTCCGGCGATGGGATGGTATTGATGCCGCTGGATCCACCGAACGGGTAAACGAAATATACCCAGGCCAGCCGGATGGCCTCCCCCACCGCGAACGATCCGATGAGAAAGTAGAACTGGGTCATGCGAAACAGTGGAAAACTCAACAGCGCCGCCACGGCACCGGCGCTGACACCGGCCAACGGTATGGAAAGCCAGACCGAGACCCCCAGGTTCTTGGAAAGAAGGGCGCTGGTATACGCACCCACCCCCATCATGACGATGTGGATCAGTGACCACTCGCCAGTCAGCGTCATCAGGCGGTAACTGACGACGACCAGAACATTGATGGTGAGAAAGATGATGAAATCCTGGTGATGGTACTTGAGGTGGCCTGGCAGGATTACCAGCGCAATCAGCAGTGCGGCGGTGCCGGCAACGTGGGTGAATTTGTTTGCGCCCATGGCCTACTCCGACACGCGCTTGCCCATGATGCCGGTGGGCTTGACTATCAGCACCAGGACCATGATGAGCAGTCCGGACATGGTGGCTACCGTACCGCTGATGTACGCGGTCACGAACGTGTGCAGGAAGGCATACAGAACCGCGGCCAGAACCGCGCCGGACAGGCTGCCTATGCCGCCGACGATAGTGACGATGAACGCCGTGATGATCACATTGTGGCCCATGTGCGGGTGGATGCTCGTCATGGGCGCCATCAGGGCTCCGGCGAGGCCCGCCAGCGCTCCGCTGACGCCAATGGCAATCATCGACGTGCGGTTGATGTTGATACCCTGCAGAGCGGCTGCCTCCCGGTCCTGCGCCATCGCGCGCAGCGACCACCCCAGCCGGGTACGGGTCAGGAAGAACCATAAAAGTCCCAGCGCTGCGACGGAGACGGCAACGGCGAACAGTCTCTGGTAGGGAACGCGCAGGAACTCCTCGATGACGAACGTGCCCGAGAACGGCGGCGCCACCTGCTTTGCCGGACCGGTGCCGCCCACGACGTGCGCCGCCACCTGCAGGATGAACAATACGCCGAGGGAATTGATGAGCCCGCCCAGCGGGTCCTCCCGCTTGGGCCGGAACAAAAATCGTTCCATGAGAACACCGATGGTCGTCACCAGCAAAACAGCCATACCCAGTGCCGGGATGTATGGAAAGCCGTGCTGCGCGTGGAGTACCCAGATCGAATAGGCGCCCACCATGACTAGCTCGCCATGGGCAAAATTGACCACGCCCATGACCCCGAACACGAGGACGAGGCCAACCGCCCAGAGGCCGAAGAATCCACCCTGAATGAAACTGTTAACGACGGACTGGAGAAATAGCTCCAAGATCAGGCGCTCCTGACCCTGCTGGGTCCGGGATCGAGGCGGCGCCTGCCGCCTCGATCCCGGAACATCCGACCAGTTGTGTCATTGCGTATATGGAACGGAGCGACACAGCAATCCAGAAGCCCTTGAATGACAACGATTCCGGATTGTTTCACTTCGTTCGCAATAACGAACTAATTAATGAGCCAGATTTTCCTCAAACGGTGCGAAGGTCCAGCGCCTGCATATGCTTCTTCAGGACGCCGGCGTTGTTCTGCAGCCAGTCGTACACGCTTCGGTACTCCTGGATGCGAGCCTTGCCGTCATTGATCGCGACCACCGGCCAGTTGCCGACTACCGCGTTGTCCAGCCCCCAGAGATCCGCGCCCCACCATTTGCCGGGGCCGAATGTGTGTGGCGGCGAGGAATTGGCCTTCATGGCACTCAACACCGGCTCGGGCTCGATGCTTCCGGCGGCCTGCGCCGCCTCGATCCAATTCAGCAGAATGGAGGGGTACTCCCATGCCACCGCCGACCATTCGCCGGCATGATCCTTGTTGAAGGCGGCGTCGAAACCGGCCGGATCCGGGAAATCCGCTTTGTCCGGGGTGAGCGCGGGATCATCGAAATCCGGGAACTGGAAGGTTAGGCCCTCGACGAACTCCTTGCTCGTCTTGGCGATGACATCCAGATAGCCGTCGCAGGTGCAGGATACGATCTTGCCTTTGAATCCCTGATGAAATAGCTGTTCGATGATCGGCGTGGTATACACGTCGGTGGCCATGCAGAATACGTCGGGTTTCTTCGACAAAAGCGAGCTCACGATGGGGGCAAAATCGGCCACGTCGAAACCGTGGAAATTGACATCCACGACGTCTATGCCGGCCACTTCGAATGCCGCATTGTAGGTCGCGGCGGATTGCTTGCCGTATTCGATGTCATTGGTGGTAATGATCGCCGCCGTTTTGGCTTCAGGAAATTTGTCCGCGAGCCACTCGACGCCGGTCACGTTGTACAGTGGGTGAGATTCACAGGTGGCAACCAGATACTCTGTATCGGGCGTGATGTCGCTGGGCAGGAGCGTGGTGGTCAGCATCTGCTTGCGCATGGCCCACGGGATGATCGACGCAACCGTCGACCCACCCAGCATCATGACCATCTTGACGTCATCCTCGAGCACGAGCTTTTTGAAACCCTGCACCGATTTCTCGGTGTCGTAACCGTGGTCATAGGATGCCATCTCGATCATGTAGGTGTCGCTGCCGATCTTGACGCCGCCGGCCGCGTTGATATTGGCGGCGACGATCTCGCAGCCGTACAAGCCGGGGAGTCCCCAGGGGGCATAGTCGCCGGTCATCGGGATATTCATACCGAGTCTGACGGT
The DNA here is from genome assembly GCA_947259955.1 of uncultured Gammaproteobacteria bacterium. Taxonomy (GTDB): domain Bacteria; phylum Pseudomonadota; class Gammaproteobacteria; order Arenicellales; family JAANXG01; genus JAHEKE01. Next base: position 2,676 of record CAMYOI010000198.1, on the reverse strand, counting down.
CTTGGCATCCGCAAGGCCGACCTTCGGTAGTCCGGTTGTCAGAGCCGCTCCCATGCCGGCCAGGGTGGTGCCCAGAAAGCGGCGACGGCTAAAGCGCTGTCTGAAAACAGACGTCGGTGTTTTAGTCATTACTATGTCCTCCAAAGATGTTTATGTTTACCGTGTCTGGCACTTCGGGAAACTTTGGTTACGTGTCATTGCGGAGCGACGCGCCAATCCAGGACGTTCGCTTGACTTCGTTCGCAGTGACGAAAAATTGAATTAATCAGAGTTTCCTTCATTATTACTTCGATCCAAGGTAGGTCTCCATGGAATCATCCATTTCCTCCAGCCACGGGGTGTGATGCTTGGGTTGCATATTGCTGGTCATCAGGGACTTGTAGGCATTATTGCGGAAGCCCATGATGTCATCGTGCTTGTGGTGCTCCCACTCCATGAATGTCTTGTTCACGCCCTCCACGTCGAAACTCGGGTAGTCGGTGTCGTTGATGAGATCCTGCGTGTAGTCTCCCTGGAACCAGATCATCTGCTCATCGTCCTCCAGTTTTTCCTCCCGGTCACGCCAGGCCTGGCTGTGTTTGGACATTTCTTCGGCAGAGGGAAGCGAGATCCGCCCGAGGATAACATCGCGCACAAACCATGCCTGTGCATCGAACATGTTGAATGTGTAGAACTGATCCTGCATGCCAAGGTAGAACAGCTTGGGATTCTTTTCCCAGACCACGCCCTTGTACAGCCCCAGGGGCCACAGCCGATTGTCCGTTTCGAGACGGAGATCGTCGGGAAGAAAAGGGAAGTGGTGCAGATACCCGGTGCATAGGATGATGGCGTCTACGTCCTTGCTGCTGCCGTCTTTGAAGTGCGCCGTCTTGCCCTCGACACGGGTCAATATGGGCACATCCTGCCAGTTGTCCGGCCAGTGGAATCCCATGGGCGCCGTTCGGTAGCTGCAGGTGATCGAGCGTGCACCGTACTTGTAACACTGGGAGCCGATGTCCTCGGCCGAGTAGCTCGTTCCGATAATCAGGATGTCCTTGTCCTTGAACTCCAGCGCGTCGCGAAAATCATGGGAGTGCAGGATGCGGCCGTTGAAGCTCTCGAAACCTTCGAACTGTGGAACGTTGGGTGTGGAAAAGTGGCCGGACGCCACAACCACGTGGTCGAACTCCTCTGAATACAGCGTGTCGGCTTTGAGGTCGTTAACCGTGACGGTAAATTTGCTGGTGTCGTCAGAGTATTCCACTTGCCGGACGGGGCTGCGGAAGCGGCACCACGGCCTGACGCCGCTCTTTTCTACGCGGCCCTTAATGTAGTCAAAAAGCACTTCCCGTGGCGGATAAGATGCGATGGGCTTTCCGAAATGTTCCTCGAATGTATAGTCTGCGAACTCGAGGCATTCCTTTGGTCCGTTCGACCACAGATAACGATACATGCTGCAGTGAACGGGTTCACCGTATTCGTCCAATCCGGTCCGCCAGGTGTAGTTCCAAATGCCCCCCCAGTCTTCCTGACGTTCGAAACACACGATTTCCGGGATTGCCGCACCCTTGTCCTGGGCCGATTTGAACGCCCGCAATTGTGCAAGACCGCTGGGGCCCGCGCCGATTACAGCAACACGAGTAGACATTAGGCTCCTCCGATTGTGTTTTTTTTAACAAACTGAATTTTACCAACCCAAGTTAAAGCCGTGCTGTACCAGTGTCAAGCCTCTGAAATGATGACACCGAGTCACACGACAGTCTATTATCCGGGTCGCTCGATTCAACTGACGCGAGGGAAAGATGCAAGGTCGGCGAATAGTGAAAACGCGGTCGGCGCCGTTCCAAACCTACGATATGGAGGGGCCGGTGCAGCACGACATGTCGTTGCTGCCGTTGAGTTACAACCGAAAAACACGTGAAGGGGCGTACATGGTGCGCATGGAACCCGGTGCACGGTTCGAAACGCACACCCACCGGCAGCAGGAGGATTACATCATTCTGGAGGGCAGCCTGATCGAGGACGACGGGACCGTCCTGATGCCCGGCGACTACGTGATCATGGAGCCCGGAACCCGCCACTACAGCCGCACCGAGGAAGGTTGTCTGGTGCTGGGCATCGACTGGCAGCGTACTGAGGACCCTGATAGCGCAAAGGAAGATTTATCCGAAGGCCCACCCCGGAGGTGATCACGAGCGGGTTGACGAGGACCGCTTTCCGTTCCACGGCAAGGAGAGTCGGACTTCAAAGTGAGGCGTCTTCAGCAGACCTTAAGGCCGGTATGATAGGCTCGTAAATATGACAGCGAAAACGGTATCATCAGGGTATGCCGGAATTTAGCCCTTTCAGCCCGGCAAGCCTTCTATTCACGACCGGTTTGCTCAGCGTCTTCATTGCCCTGCGTTATCTAGCCATTGCCGGTTTCTTTTACTGGCGGCATCTCAAGACCACGCCGCAGTATTCCCTGGCACTTCTGGTCGACGCCGCCCGGCGCGATGACCAAAGCGCCATTGATGAGCTTGTCGATACCAATGCAATAGTAGATGATTTTGTGCCCCAGGTAACCGACAAGGCAGTCGAACTTTACGGGCGCGGATTGGCGCCCGATGTTATAAAACGAGTCGCAACCATTGCGGCTCCGGTTCTGCCGGCAGGTAGTCGTGCCGAGTCCCGTCGCGCCAGCGGATATCGGCATAG
>CAMYOI010000197.1 GCA_947259955.1 uncultured Gammaproteobacteria bacterium | reverse complement strand
GGATCCGGTCCACGATCTGATTCCCATCCGGCCGGTGGTCCACTACATGATGGGCGGCATACACACCGACATCAACGCCGCTACGACGATGCCCGGGCTTTACGCTGCCGGAGAGTGCGCGTGCGTGAGCATCAACGGTGCCAACAGGCTGGGTTCCAATTCCCTGACCGAATTATTGGTGTTCGGCAAGCGGGCGGCGCTGAACGCCATCGAGTACGTCAATTCCAGCGGCAAGGACGTGGACGATGCCGCCGTAACCAAGCTGGCCAACGAAGCCCAGGGAAGAATCACAGCCTTGTTTCAGAAATCCGACGGGACTGAAACAATCTCCGGTATGCGCAAGGAAATGACCGATACCATGGAACAAGGCGCCGGCATTTACCGCACGGAAGAATCCCTCAAGGAAACCTGTGACAAGCTCAACGAGCTGCGAAGGCGTTTTTCCGCAGTGGAATTGAACGACAAGAGCAACGTATTCAACACAGATCTGTTTTCAGCCCTCGAGTTGGGCGCCATGCTGGACGTGGCCGAAACCGTCGCGGTGGGCGCATTGGAGCGCAAGGAGTCCCGCGGCTCGCACCAGCGCCTCGATTACGCGCAGCGCGACGACAACAACTATCTGAAACATACCCTTGCTTACCACGACAAGACTGATGCACCGCGCATCGACTACCTGGATGTCGTGATCACCAAATCCAAGCCGGGCGTGCGTGACTATTCAGGAGGCAAAAAATGAGCGAGCGTCAAGTGGAGGTGGAGATTCTCAGGTACGACCCGGAGACCGATCAGGCGCCGAAGCTCCAGTGAGCTTTCGCTGGTCCTGCCACATGGCGGTATGCGGAAGCTGCGGTATGATGGTGAATGGTGAACCGGCGCTGTCCTGCAAATCCTTTCTGCGCGACTATCCGGACAAGATCCGAATCGAACCGCTGGCTCACTTTCCCATCGTTCGGGATCTGGTGGTGCAACTCGACGACTTCATGGAGAAGCTCAATCGGGTCAAACCCTATATCATTCCGAAGGAAAAAAAATCCGTCAGCGACGGCCAGCACAAGCAGTCGCCGGCGCAGCTCAAGGCCTTCAAGCAGTACACCCTGTGCATCAACTGCACGCTATGCTACGCGGCCTGTCCACAGTACGGGCTGGTACCGGACTTCATCGGCCCTGCGGCGATGGCGCTTGCCCACCGATACAATCTGGATTCGAGGGACGGCGGACGCGACCAACGCCAAGAGGTCGTCGCCACCGATGAAGGCGTCTGGGAATGTTCCTTCGTGGGGGCATGCTCGGAGGTGTGTCCGAAGCAGGTGGACCCTGCCGGTGCGATTCAGCAGATGAAAATAGCCAGCACCGTTGATTGGTATAAAGAGCACTTGATGCCGTGGAGTAAACCATGAGTGGGAAAGCCTATATTCGCGAAATGCCAAAGACCACGTGGTGGCTAAGCCACAGCCGATACCGTCGCTACGTGGCCCGCGAAGTCACCTGTATCCCGATAGGCATTTACACCGCCGTTCTGATCTGGGGCCTTATGCGCCTCTCCCAAGGCGCCCTTGCCTGGGAGGGTTTCCTTGGGGCTCTCAACAGTCCGTTGTCCATTCTGTTCCACCTAGTGGCCTTTGTTTTCGCTATCGTCCACACGATTTCCTGGTTCAACGTAACGCCGTCGGCCATGCGAGTTCAAATTGGCGAGGACTTCGCGCCGGGGGCGGTCATTATCGGCGCCCATTACGCCGGCTGGGTGGTCGTCTCCCTGATCGTCCTATTCATGGCGGGAGTCTGAGCGATGGCCAAATCCAATAAACCGATCGTTTGGGGACTGTTTGCGGCGGGCGGCACGATAACCGCTTTTCTTACGCCCGTCATGATCTTCGTCACCGGTCTAGCGGTACCGTTCGGTATCATGGGGCCCGAGGTGCTGGGCTACGACCGCATCCACGATTTCGTCGGGAACTGGTTCTGGAAACTGGTGCTGTTCGGGATCATCTTTTTTTCCCTTTGGCACGCTGCCCATCGTTTCAGAATCACCATGCACGATTTCGGGGTGCGCGCCGACGGGCTCGTCGCGAAAATCTCCTACTCGCTGGCGGCGCTGGGCACCCTCGGCGCTATCTTTCTACTGCTGCGCATTTGAGGGCGTCGTTGAAGTGGTCTTGCGGCGGCCCGCCCGGCGTCTCAACTAAGCGAACCACGAAGCTGTGTCTAAGACACTTACAGCATGCGCCCGGAACTTCGGGACGCTCAACTGAACGGACAATCATGGAGAATACCGCAGCGCTGGATAATCAGGACGCATACGCAGCGCGACCCTTCGAGATCTCGGCGAACGTGCCCGTCCCGGATTACCTTCAACAGACCTACTGGTGGGCTTATCTCCACCCCAATGCGGTGCGGCTGTTTGAGCGCCAGTGGCTGGTCAACCTCATCTTGTGGGGGAACTACGCGCCGTTGCGTGACGCGGCCCTGGAGGAAATGGGCGCCACCATTGAGGGCCGGGCGCTGCAGGTCGCGTGCGTTTACGGTGACTTTTCAGAGCGAGTTGCCTCCCGCCTGGGGCGCAACGGCCGGCTCGACGTGGTCGACGTGGCACCAGTGCAGCTGGAAAATCTGAGCACCAAGGTGCGGGATGCCAGGGTCTCGCTCCACCATCAGGACTCTACGGACCTGGCCTTTGATGACGGTGCCTACGATCACGTGGTGGTATTCTTTCTTTTACACGAACAGCCTGTGGAAGCCCGCATCCGGACTATCGGCGAAGCACTTCGGGTCACCCGACCGGGGGGGCGAGTTATCTTCGTGGACTACCATCGCCCGGAAATCTTCAACCCCCTGCGCTACGTGATGGTGCCGATTCTACGAATTCTTGAGCCGTTCGCCATGGAACTGTGGCACCAGGATATTATCCGGTTGGTTCCTGGGGACCAACGCCCCGAAGCGTTTAGCAAGGAGACCTTCTTTGGAGGCCTGTATCAAAAGGTCGTGCTGACCCGCTGACAATATCCTGGGGGGTACGGTCATTTATCTCTCAGCGAGAATTTTACGATTGCATCCGAAACCGCATTCTGGACTGCCTGGTGCAGAGGTTGCTCGGTTTGTTTCTCCAGCACCCCACGAATGTCAGAGCCGTCTTTTCCGATGATTGTGGTTGCGTCACGTAAAAGTTTCGTTATTTGCTTCTGAGTATCTTGCCGAAGTTCGTCCCAGCTATTCTTCGCGAGACTTACATCGAGGTCCTGAAATGGCGCTCGTGAACTGTTTTTATTCTGCAGTCGAATCAGAGCATGCGATACGAGGCGTTCGCGGGTTGAGGTAGACGCATAGTTCCATACGGCACCTTCGAGTTTTGGCTTTTTCTTCACGGCGAAATCCTCCGATAAAATTGATATAGCACTATAGTACTGTACCGAACGCAAGGTATATACGGCTTCAGATGTAAAATGAAACGGAAGCGGTTGGAAACCTGCAACGTCCCGAGCCGCCGCTAATGCTGATCAAGACATTTTAGCGCCCCCTCACGCTTCGCCCATCCTCGACCTTGTCGCTGGGGTGATTGATCACCAGCTCGTCTTCTTTTAGACCATCCAATATCTGTGCACGCAAGCCGTTGCGTTGGCCGACCGTGACTTCGCGGCGCTTGGCGCGTTGACCTTCGATTACAAACACGGCCCAACCATTGTTGTAGCGGAACAGGCTGCTGGCCGGCACCTGCAGAACATCGTCGTCATGCCAGAGTATGAAACGGGCTTCAACGCGATACCCGTCGCCCAGTCGGCGCCACTGTTCCGCCGGCGACGTAAAATCGGAAATGACCAGAACCCTTTGTTCTTCCACGCCCAGGGCCGAGACCTTGGTAAAGCCGACAGGTTCGATGATGCGCACGGTGCCTTCCAATGCCTGTTCTCCACCCCAGCGATCAAACACCACTTTCATGCCAGTCTGGATCTTCACTGCATCGGCGGAGAGCACGTCCACTTCTATCTCGAGGGCCGAGGGGTTACCGACTTCCAGAAGCGGGTCGCCGGTTCGCACCGGGCCTTCGCATTCGTGGTCGACTTTCAAAATCTTACCGTTGACCGGCGAGCGAATCGGCACTCGTTCAAAGGGTTCCGAGGGATTACCGGCGGCATATTCAAGCACGGACCGGGCCGCTTGCAGTTCATACCTGGCCACTTCCACCTGGAAGTCGGCCGACCGCTTTGCGGCCCTGTTAGTGGTGGATTCGGCTATGGCCTTGTCGAGGGCATCGCGTGATATCAACTTCTTTTCCATCAGCTGCCGAAAGCGTTTGAGTTCGGCGTCGGCAAGTCGTTCGGCCGCGGCGGCGGTACGGACCTGTTCTTCCGCGGCGCGCAAAGCCGATTCGGCGGCGGCGACCTGTGCTGTCGCTTGCGCGCGGCTGCGCGGATCCAGCACCTGGGATTCGAGCGGAGTAATACTCAATAACAACTGGCCCTGCTCTACCGGGTCGCCAACGTCCAGCTCCACGCGACAGGCAACTCCATCCACCGGGGCGGAAACGACATAGCGATCGATAACTCGAGTTCGGCCCTCTTCCTCGATGCTAACCGTTAGCGGCGCGCGTTCGACCGGGTTGGTTTCGACCAGCACCGGCTGGGGCCAGAAACCCCATACCATTCCCCCGATAATCAACACGGCGGTTAGCAGTATTGCCGGATGGTTTCGTAACGAGACAGCCAGGGGTCACTCCTTGGTCTTTAGAACGGCTACCATATCGAGGTGGATCAGATTACGCCAGATCATTATCGCGGAAATCAAGGATGATCCGATTACGACCGCGGCGGCAAGCGCGTAAACATCTCGTTTCAGCACCAGCGGAATGCGATACAGATCAGTATCGAATTCAAACGCCAAATAGGCACACAGCCCATAACCGATCAGCAGACCAAGTGGAATCGCAACCAGCGTGAGCAGGGCCATTTCGCCCAGCAGGATATAAGCGACCTCACCACGCCTGAAACCCAGCACGCGAAGACTGGCCAGTTCTCGGTTACGCTCGGACAGGGCGATGCGCATGCTGTTGTAAACTACGCCAAAGGCAATGCTGCCACCAAGCAGAGTGGTGATAAAGGTATAAAACAATATCTGTTGCGCGACGTTTTCGTAAAAGGACTGAATGGCTGATGCCTGCTCGACCACGCCGGCGATACGCGGCATGTCCTTGAGCTCGCGGTACACGTCGCTTTGGTGATGCTCATCCACTTTCAAAAACGCGCCGGAGATGGCGTCGCCTTCTTTCAACAGGCGATTCAAGGCGGGGCGCCGCATATACGCGTTCATGCCCAGGTCCTGTTTTGCCGTCCCGATCACCGGTACCCGCACTATCGGGCGATTACCTTCCAGAACTTCCATGGTCAGCATGTCGCCGGGTCTGATCTGCAGCAATGAAGCCAGGTAGTCGGTGAGCACAACACCCTGCTGTGGAAGTTCGATCTTGTTTAGCCCGGCATCGAGCAAACGCATGAGTTCGCCATCGCTCTGAATACCCTGCATCGAGGTGCGGTAGAAGCGATGCTCAAACATCAGCTTCACGGGCACGCTTCGAAAGCCTTCCGCATGTTCCACTCCCTGCACACTGTGCAGTGAATAAAGCGACCGGGTCGAAGTCGGGTCGGTATAGATGACAAACAGATCCTCATATTGACTCATACCGTATTGCACTTCGACCATTTGATCGATGGCGCCTTTTTGAAAACCACCCACCGTCATCACTCCGCAGGCCATTGCGATACCCAGGGTGGTGAGTGACGACTTCAAAGGCCGGCGCTCGATGTGGCGCAGAATCATCCGTGTGGAGGCGGAGAACCAGCGTTGCAGACCCAGGCGTTCGACGGTGGCGGCGCGATAGGTCGCCGGCGACTCTGGTCGCATCGCCTGGGCCGGGGGCAGCCTGGCGGCTTTACGTGTCGCATATAATGTCCCCAGGATGGCAACCAGCGCACTGATGATTGCGGCGGCGACAATCACCCGGGGATTGAGCACGTATAGCATGAACGGCAGGCTGAACAATGCCATATAGGCGTTGCTCAGCGCCTTGCCCATCCAGATACCGGCCGCAATACCTCCAAGAATGCCGGCTGCGACAATCATTAACACCAGCTTGGAATAATGCATCCCCACGGCAAAGTTGCTGTAACCGAACGCCTTGAGGGCGGCGATCTGGTCGAGCTCCAGACTGATCAGGCGACTGATGACGACATTGAGCAAAAACGCCGCGACACCGAAAAATATTATTGGGAATACCGTGGCCACCGTTTCCTGTTGTTCGAGCTCCTCGGCTAAAAAACGATGGGATAGCTGATCCTTTCGAGCAATGGCGCCGGTGCCGCCGTAGGGTTCCAACAGGTCATCCAGTCGATCGATGACGTCCTGTTCATGGCTGCCCTTGATCAACCTCAGCGCGACATCATTGAAGGCCCCTTCCATGTCGTAGGCGCTGGCGAGGGGATTGCGTGCCATCCATAACACGCCATAACGCTCCTGGTCGGGGAACATGGCGCCGGGCGCGATTTGATAAATGTATTCCGGTGACTGAGCACGACCGACAACTGTGAGCGTTTTCCGGCGGCCGTTGATGGTGGCGCGGAGTGTGTCGCCCGCTCGCAGTCCGTGAGCCTGGGCAAACCTCTCGCTGAGCAGCACTTCATCATCACGGCCCGCGTCGATCAACCGGCCTTGGTGCAGATAGATTTGGTTCAACAAGCCACGGCTATCGCCAGGCAGCGACACCAGATGACCGCTCACCGGATAGCCAAAGCCAGGCACATCGATGTTCACGTAGGCCACTACCCGCGTTTCGACTTTCTCCACGCCGGGAATGGCCTCGATCTGCTGCGCCAGGGACAGGGGTGCGCGCTTCAGTGTCGCGAATACATGGGCAAAGCGGTGTTCCCTGTAATAACTTTCGCGGGTTTCATAGAGGGAATCCAGGGTACTCAATGACATGATGAAGATACCCACGCCCCCGGTGATCACCATGGCAATCGCCAGTATCTGCATGCGCATGTTCCAAAGTTCACGCCACAGTTTTTTGTCGATGGCTTTCACTTCGCCTCACCAGGTTACTTCACCTGGCGCGAGTTTAGTCTCATTGATGCGTATATCGCTGATCTGTCCGTCGGCCAGGTAAATCACTCGATCCGCAATTTGTGCAATCACGGCATTATGAGTTATCACGGCGGTTGTGGTGCCCGATTCCTGGTTCACACGATGCAATGCTTCCAGCACCGAGATGCCGGTTTTGGAATCGAGTGCGCCAGTCGGCTCGTCGCACAACAACACGTCGGGATTCTTGGCAATCGCCCGGGCGATGGCGACGCGTTGTTGTTCGCCGCCGGAGAGTTGGGCCGGGAAGTGGTCCATGCGCGCACCCAAACCAACCAGTTTCAATGCCTGTTCCGGTTCCATGGGAGCGCTTGCGATTTCCGTTACCAGCGCGACGTTCTCACGTGCGGTAAGGCTGGGAATTAGATTGTAAAACTGGAACACGAAGCCAACGTGAAAACGCCGGTATTCCGTCAACTCACTCTCGGTGGCGCGAGTCAAATCGCGTTCACCGTAATAGACATGCCCCTCCGTTGGCGTATCCAGCCCGCCTAGTATGTTCAACAGGGTGGATTTACCGCTGCCCGAAGCGCCCAACAACACGGTAAATTCACCACGGTATAGATCTAAATCTATGCCGCGCAGGGCATGCACCTGGACCTCGCCCATTTGGTAAACCTTGGTGATGCCATGAGCATGGAACACGATATGTTCATCGAGTGGCTATAACAGCTGCAGTCTCCCGGATTGCTTGATCCTGGTCAGAAACTGCAGCGTTGGTCTAGCCCGCAATTCTCACCAGGATACCGAGCGATGGCGCAGGACAGGTGCCGATGAACGCCGGGCTGAAAAATTCTCCTTTAGAGCATTTTCGCGCAAGCCCCGAAGGGGTGAGGCGATTAGAATGCGTCGAACCCGTGAGATGGATAGCCGTAGCTGCTGAAACTTCGTTGGCGTTTCTTATGACGAATTTGTGACGGAAACCCGGGTTGCGATTTCACAAAACTTGACAATTCGTATCGGGGATAAAGACATCACTTGCTGTTATGCTCCCGCTGAGTACACGCTGCGTTCGTCAGCAATCAATGATCGCCAAACCAAACTTGGAGGTAGCAATGGAAATTATCAAGAATCTCATCAGCGAGCATGGGTCTACTCTCATGTCCACCTTGACCGAGTCCGGATTCACTGCCGAGCAGGCCCAGCAGTTTCTGCCGGAGGCGGCCCAGGGCATGAGCGATGCCATCAGCGGTGGCGGGGTATCCGAATTGCTCGGCGGCGGCGATGCAGGCGACATGGCGTCGACAATCATGAGCAAGATCGACATCGAAAGCATCGCTTCCAAGGTCGGTATCGATTCGTCGCTGGCCAGCAACGGGCTCACTGCACTGATACCCAAGGTGCTTGCCATGATGAACACCGAAGGCGGCGGCTTGTCGTCACTGCTAGGTGGCGAAGGTGGCGGCGTTATTGGCAGTGTTGCCGGCATGGCGGGCAAGTTGTTCAACAAGTAACGCGGTCAACCTGGCATCGACGCTGCCGGCTCGAGTTGGCGGGTGCTGGAAACCCCGCAGTGGTCGCGTTGACCCTGGTGTAAGTGAATCCGTCGCAGATCCTCCGGCGAGGCCGTGTCCGGCGAACGACCAAGATAACGCGTGAAGGTCCTGACAGCGCGGATTTAGGTTGTGGCCAGACTAACCTGCATATTGCAGTTCAAGTCCGTCAAGAATCGCCTTCACGCCACAGAACCCCACCGAAGCGGGGTTTTGTGAGCAGTGCGATTCTTCCGCAGGTTAACCGTTCAGCCTGCGCCGCCGGGCAAAGCCTAGACCGGCTAGGCCGAGGCCCATGAGTAACAGGGCGGTGGGTTCGGGTACGGTGGTAATCCGTGCTGCAAACTGAATGGTCGTATTAAACTCTTCCTTGGTTTCGAACCCGATACAAGGATCGAAAGGATCGAAATTACCCGTAGCAGCCATGCAGGCTTCTTTTAACAGAGGTGCGAGCTTGCCTTCGGTTTCGAAAAAACTCAACATGTAAGTTCGAGGAGAGTGTGTGTCCGGGTCTGCATATTGAAACGGGAATTTCAAGTCCGTCGGAAAGATAACGAAGATATCGGCGCAACCATTGTCATTTAAACCCACGCCATTAGCACCTCCATCGGCACACTTCACGCCCGTACCTGGATTGTTGGGCGTCTCCTGAAACTCGACCAGAAACTGGAGGGGCACCGGACCCACTGCCGGATCAGGCAAAAGATCACCTGTAGATGGATCAAACGGTGTCAACGTTAGGGTAGAAACGATCGTCACTTTGTCGAGGGCAGGGTATTGTTCAGTGTAGACTGGTTTATTGATGTGGGTTAAAGATACGTTGAGAACCGCAGCACCGTTAGTTTCAATATCGTTTAGCGACACATTGGTGATATCCAGACCACTCTGCAGTGAAGGAACTGGATCGGTACTGCTATCGTTATCGTCATCGCCCCACCTCAGCGATTCATCACTAATGAAAAACACCTCCGACGGCGCCGGCGTCTGAAATATCGCTTCGACTTCTATTTGCCACTTCATAATCATTGTCGCGTGCGCACCACACGCGAGCAGCGCCGCTAGAGCGCCTGCTAAAAAACGAATGCTCTTTTTCATTGATATTCCCC
>CAMYOI010000196.1 GCA_947259955.1 uncultured Gammaproteobacteria bacterium | reverse complement strand
GCCGGTCGTACCACCGCCTTTGCCGCCACCGCCGGTTCCGGTGAGCGAAATACCACCGCCCGGACCGCCGCCGGTGATACCACCGCCCACGTCGACGGGACCTTAATGCCCTGCACGTTCACCGGCGAAGATACCATCACCGGTTAACGGCATACCGGAAGCGTAAAAAGCTGTTCGGCGGCCGCTGACCGAGAACCAATCGACAGGGAAATATGAGAACTAGTTCACAGAATAAAATCTAACAGGGTCTATACTGGTGACATAGGATAGACCCACGAGCGACCTTGTTTTGATAGATACAAGAGACCCTGCGGCAGTTTGCGGCGAAGCCCAGCGGGTATACTCCGCACTGTACGGGCCTGACAGTGCGGGCTTCATACTCGGTGCATTCGACTGGTTCTTCAAAGCGTTCGATGGAAGCTACCGCGACTATCAGCCGGTTGACATGGCGTATCACGACCGTGAGCACACCATGCAGGGCACACTTTGCTACGTGCGGTTGATGCAGCACCGGCAAGAGGCCGGCGCGGAGCCGTCAATACCAGCCAGTATGTTTAAGCTGGGTTTGCTGAGCATTCTGCTTCACGATAGCGGGTATTTGAAGCGGGCTTTCGACACCTCCGGTACAGGCGCAAAATACACGCTCGAGCACGTAGACCGCAGCCGCGCCTTTGCAAAGCAGCTGCTCACCGACAAAGGCTTCCGGGAAGAGGACATTGCGAGAGTCCAGCGAATGATCAGTTGCACCGGATTGAACGTCGATCTGGATTCAATCGATTTCCATACCAAGCTGGAGAAGATAGTCGGCCTGTCCATCGCCACTTCCGATCTGCTGGGACAAATGGCGGCCCCGGACTACGTCGAGCGACTTACAGATCTATACAACGAGTTTACGGAGTGTTGGGAGTTCTCGGGAAGCGTCGCAGACTCGCTTCATTTCGAAAGCGTCGGCCACCTGATGGAGCAGACCCCGAAATTCTGGGAAGGATACGTCAAGCACAAGATCGATACCGAATGCCTCGGACTGTACCGGTTTCTCAACCAACCTTATCCTCACGGCCCAAACGAATACATCGTACATATAGAAGCAAATATCGACAAAGTCAGGAAAATCATCGACCATAGGCAAAGAGCGATGTTCCACGGCCGGCAGAAGGCGGGCTCGTGCGGTAGCTGATCCAGGCCGAACAGCTGCTATCCCCGGCGAAGCAGGCGCGCAGGTACCATAGTCCAATTCAGCAAGGGAGTTAAGAAGTATGCTGCCCTCAGAGGCCGCCCTGCTCGTCGTAGACGACAACGAAGACAACCGCTATACGTTGACACGGCGGCTCAAACGCCTCGGTTACACCAACTTCACCACGGCGGAAAGAGGTCGGCAGGCGCTCGATCTCATTGAACAGCAGGCATTCGATTTGGTGCTGCTCGATGTGATGATGCCTGAGATGAATGGCTACGAGGTGCTGGAGCATCTTCACCAGCAGGGCAAGCTGGCGGGCCTGCCGGTGATCATGATTTCCGCCTTGACCGAGATGGACAGCATCATTCGCTGCATCGAACTAGGTGCCGAGGACTACCTGCCGAAGCCGTTCAATGTAACCATGCTCAAAGCCCGCATTGGCGCATCGCTCGAGAAGAAGTCGCTGCGCGACGCCGTGGCCAAGCAGCTCGAGTTGATACGTGAGGTGTTCGGTAAGTATGTTCCGGAGGACGTTGCGGCTGCCGTGCTGGAGGGCAAGGGTGAGTTCAAACCTATCAAGACCACCGCGACCATTCTGTACACGGACATCGATTCATTTACCGAGATCGCGGAGGAAATGTCCCCGGAGCAGGTCATGAACATGCTGAACGAGTATTTCCCCGCCGTCATAGAACCCATCGAATACCATGGTGGTGTCGTGAACCAGTTCCAGGGAGACGCCATGCTGGTGACATTCAATGTGCCGGTCGAGGATCCGGAACACGCTGAAAAAGCGGTCAAGACCGCCCAGGAAATCCAGGAGATTTGCAGTGAACAGCAATTCTCCGGGGTTGCCCTGACCACTCGTATAGGTATTACCACCGGGGCTGTAATTGCCGGTAACGTCGGTTCCGGACGGCGTTTCAACTACACGGTGCACGGGGACGCCGTCAACCTGGCGGCCCGACTGGAGCAGCTCAACAAGCAGCACGGAACCACGGTCATGATTTCGGACAGCACGGTGGAACGGCTTGTTGGCAACTATCCGCTGGAGTCGGTTGGAACCATTTCCATTAGGGGCAAATCAGAACCGGTAACGGTATACAAGCTTAACAGCTGAATCCCGCTGTGCCGGCCCGGCTCAAGCCGGCAGCAAGGCACGGATTTTATCCAGCAGTCCGGAGAGGTTGACCGGCTTGGTATCGAAATCGTCACAACCAGCCTTAAGCGCCTTCTCCCTGTCGCCAATCATTGCGTGTGCGGTCAGCGCTATGATTGGTATCGAACCCGTTTCGGATGCCCCTTTGATTTGCCTGGTCGCATCCAGGCCGTTGATGACCGGCAGATCAATGTCCATAAGGATCAGGTCCGGCTGCTCCGACTGGGCCATCGCAATGCCTTCTTCACCGTTCACCGCGATGACGACATCGAATCCCTTTCGCTGCAGACGCTGCTTCAGCATGAACGCGCCGTCATCGTCGTCTTCAACGCAGAGAATCTTGTTCACTGATCCCGGACCTCACCGGCTTCGATGGCTCCGGCGCCGCGCCGACTAGCGATAGCGGCCTGCAGCTTGTCCAGCATCTCTTCCGGAGCGCTTACGCCCCTTTGAGAGATGCTTTCGAAACGGCCGCTGAGGCGTTGACGCTCGTCGTCCGACAGGTCTTTTGCGGTAACCACGACCAGCGGAATCGACCGCCATTCGGACTTAGACCGGAGCTGTTCGATGAACTCGAACCCGTCCATTTCAGGCATCATGACATCTAGCAGGATCAGATCCGGGACCGCTGTCTCGATCTGGTCGAGCGCTTCACGCCCATCATTCGCTTCCATAACCAGAAATCCCTCTCGGGCAACGAGATTTTTCATCACCTTTCGGGTTCCCTTGTCGTCATCCACCAGAAGAATCCGGCTGTGCACACCCCTGTGGCGATTCAATACATCCCGCAGGCGCTTGCGGTCCACCGGTTTTACCAGAAAATCAGCCGCTCCCAATTCGTAGGCCCGTTTTCGGTTGCCGGAAATCGTCAGCACGATCATGGGTATATCGGCCAGCTTCGGATCACTTTTGCAGGTCTCCAGAACCGTCCATCCATCCACCGCCGGCACCAGTATGTCGAGTAAAACCGCAGCAGGCTTGAGTTCCCTGATGCGCCGCAGCCCTTCCTCACCATCGGGTGCCACGGCAACGTTGTACCCTTCGTCGAATAGATAACGCGTCATCAGGTCTCTCACCGTCTCGTCACCATCGATCACCAGCACGATAGGTGCGGCCGGATCGACATCGGGGCTCCTTGCCGAGGGGGCATTCTTGCTGGTTTCCACAATCTCTGGTATTGACTCATTGATGTCGGTGGCGCCGTCCAGGCCTTCAGCCTTCGGTTCGATGACTCTCCGCGGCAGCCATACCAGGAAAGTCGAGCCTTTCTCCAGTTCGCTCTCGACGGTAATATCACCACCCATCAGGCGACAGAATCGCCGGCTGATCGCAAGGCCGAGACCCGTCCCGCCATACTTCTTGGTTGTAGATGAATCAGCCTGGGAGAATTCCTGGAACAGCTTTGCCAGCTGTTCCTCGTTCATGCCGATACCAGTGTCTCTGACGGTTATTTCTATGCCATCCGTGTTGTCCTGGGGAATTGCACCAACGGACACCTCGACCAGACCATCCTCCGTGAATTTGCACGCGTTGCCGATTAAATTGAGTACGATCTGTCCGACCCTGGTCTGGTCGGCATGCATCTTGCCGATTTCTTCGGAACAAATGATTTCGAAGCGATTGCGGTTCTTGAGCGCCAGTGGTTCGGCCGAGATGCGCAAGTCGTCCATGAGTGAACTCAGATTGAAATTCTCCAGGTGCATTTCAATTTTGCCAGCCTCGATCTTGGATAAATCGAGGATTTCATTGATCAGATGCAACAGATGCTTGCCGGCCCTTTCAATGCGCGCGAGCGGTTCGATCTGCTCGTCTTCACCAAATTCCTTCGCATCATCCAGCAACATCTCGGTAATTCCAATGACTGCATTGAGCGGCGTGCGCAATTCATGGCTCATGTTTGCAAGAAACTCAGACTTGGCCTGACTGGCTCGCATCGCCTCGTCTTTGGCGATGCGCAGCTGCTCTTTCGCCAGGATAATATCCGTGAAATCCGAGTACACCGCTACCGTGCCGCCCCCCTGGGTTCTGCGCTCGCCGAACTGCACCCAGCGGTTACCCGCCCGGTGCTGCAGGTGGGGCTCTCCTGGCTGGCGATGCATATCGAGCCGCTGTGCCACCCAGGACTCAACACGCCCCTTTGCATCTTCTATCAGGCCAAGGCTGGCGGCTTTACGAATGATGTCTTCGAAACGTGCACCGGGTTCGAGACCACCGGACACCACGGGATAGAGGATCTCCCGGTACCGGGTATTGCAAATGACCAAACGGTCGTCCGCATCGTACAGCGCGAACCCCTCGGATATGCTCTCTATTGCATCGGTAAGCAGATTGGCAACCGCCGGTTTGTCGCGCAGCATCTGACTGAGGTCCGCGTAGTGTTCGACGAGTTCATCCGTGCTCGCCAATCGTCTTTTGAACTCGAGCGTAAGGTTCCGCCAAAACTTGATAGCCAGCTCGGGTCGATCATTGAGGATCCGGTCAAGATCGCTCTTTCGAAGTTCCAGCACTTCTGTGGGTTCGACCGTACTGACTTTTGCGGTGGTCTTGCTGTTATCAATGAAGGACATCTCACCAAAAATTGCGCCACTTCCGAGCACGGCAAGTTCCACATCAACCTCGGCACTCGGTATCTCGATCAATACGGATCCCGACAAAATGACGAACATGGAATCATTGGGCACGCCCATGTCGAAGAATACGTGCTGCTCCGGCACGTGGTACTTTTTGCCTTCTCCGGACAGCAGGTCAAGTTCTTGCCGGGTGAGGTTGTCGAACAGTACGCACCGCGTGAGTGCTTGATCATTCATGGTGAAGCGCCTGTTTGTGGTATGACGTATTGAGCTCGACCTGACAGTTTGACACAGCTGAATCCCCAGTTCCGAATCGCTGAAACGCCGTGACGATCATTTTTCCTGCGTCTATGTAGCATTTATTGACTTTTTAATCACCTTCCCTCTGAACATCGCTGCAATGAATCCTCAAGCGTCTTCGATCCGCCACTTGGATCCTGGGCGGCTGATATCCGGATCGTACTTTTGTAAGCATCTGAATTTATTGATATAACATTGCGCTTGTTCGGTAGCCCGCCCCCTCCACCAGGACCACCGCGCCGGAGAGCAGAAAACGTGTTGATTCCAACCGAGACAATTGCAGCATTCTTCCTCGCCTCGGTCCTGCTCGGTCTGGCGCCGGGCCCTGACAATATTTTTGTTCTCACCCAGTCGGCACTACACGGCCGCAGTGCAGGATTGATAGTCACCATGGGTCTGTGCACAGGCCTGCTTGTTCATACCACGGTGGTGTCGTTCGGTGTCGCCGCAATTTTCCAGGCGTCGGCAGCGGCGTTCACGACGCTGAAACTCGTCGGAGGCGCGTACCTTCTGTATCTGGCCTGGGGCGCTTTTCGCGCCGCAATCCGGGAGCTGCATACCGATCAAAATACAAATTTGAGCAACAGGCGACTCTATGCCAGAGGCATCATCATGAATATCACCAATCCGAAGGTGTCGATTTTTTTCCTGGCCTTTCTGCCCCAGTTCGTAAGCCCCGACCGCGGCAGACTGACCCTGCAACTTATGTCTCTGGGAGGAATTTTCATCATTGCGACCCTGCTGGTATTTGGCGGCATTGCTGTCCTCGGTGGTTCACTCGGGGAGTGGCTAAACCGGTCGCCTCGGGCACAGCGAATCATAAACTGGATAGCGGGAACGGTCTTCGCGGCACTTGCGTTGAAGCTGATTACAGCCGACAGATAGGGCGGAAAAGAATACGTGAACACCGACAATCAGGCCGATCACCAGGTTGAGAGCCCGCTGATCGAGCCGCCGCGGCAAGCTCATAATTTCGCTGCCGGGGAGGTCGAATCACTGGAAGAAATGCCGGTTGCACCCGGCAAACGGGGGGGACGCGCGAAAAAAACGCCTGGGCCGTCGCCGATCGTGCTTTCGGCCTGCGGGCAGTCAATGCATTTGTCCTCGCCGGGGAAAATGCATTGCTAGAACTGGCGAAGGGTCGCGGAGGTAATCACCGGTCAATGGAAGACGAGGCCTGAGTGCAGACTATCAGGCCGCCCGCGCTCGAAGACACCGTCAAGCTCGTTTTACTGGGTGCAATCTGGTCTTCGGCATTCATGTGCATAGAGGTCGCCCTGGGTGACTTCTCGCCCTTTGCCATTGCATCCTGGCGCATCGTGATCGCGGCACTGTCGCTCGTACCCGTCGTTCTGATAATGCAGCTGAATTTTCCCCGCGACATGAAAACATGGGCGCTGTTTACCGCTACCGGATTGTTGTACAACGCGTTCCCCTTCACACTGATCAGCTGGGGGCAGCAGTTCATTTCCAGCGGCACCACCGCTATCGTCATTGCCAGCGGCACCTTCATCTCGCTTCTTCTATCGCATTACCTTACCCACGACGATCGATTCAGCATACCCAAATTCACCGGCGTCGCGATCGGGTTCTCCGGCGTTGTCGTTCTCATCGGTGCAGACGCGCTGGATGGAAGCCCCACTGCAGTGGCGGGCCAGGTCGCCATCGTCGCCGCGGTGACGCTGTATATCCTGTCGTCCCTGATCATCCGGCGTATCACGGGAGTGCCCACGCTGGTGGTCAGCGCGGGCGTGCTGCTGACTTCGAGCGCTTACATGGGCCCGCTCATGTTTCTGTTCGACGATCCCCTGCCGAAGCAACCCGATTGGACGTCGGTTGCAGCATTGATTTATCTCGGTCTCGTGCCCACCGCGTTCGCCTATTTGCTGCGCATACAAATCAT
>CAMYOI010000195.1 GCA_947259955.1 uncultured Gammaproteobacteria bacterium | reverse complement strand
CGGGCGTGGAGTTTCTCGTGCGCGAATCCGGCCGGAAGCGCATGCTGCATAACGGGCGCCGCAACGTCCATGCCTATGCCGTCGGCACGCTGGTCGACTATGTGCATCCTGCGGAGTCACGCGACCTGGGCAAGCTCTCCGGACGCGGCGTATTCTACGATCCCTACAAATTCTCCTCCTTCGTGGACGACGAGACCAAGTACCCCATCACGGCGGCGGCATTCGCGCAGTTCGACGAATGCGGAGTCATTTATAGCTGAAATCAGCCTTCGCCTTGCCGCCGACCAAGAATCGGCCTTAACCGGCGAAACCGCAACACCGACCGGCCGGCATCGACGAAAATTCACTCTGACCCCGTTTTCCGATAATATCCACACTGCAATCAAGGCTTGATCCTCGCCATCTTCCCTGATTCCCGGGATTTGCAGATGAAATGCGCGGGCCAAACCCTTAGAAACATAATTTTTACCAACACCAAGTGGGGAACACAATGAAAAGACGTGAATTTTTAACAAAGGGTGCCGTTGCCGGCGGTGCCGCCGTTGCCGCATCCACGCTAGCAGCACCCGCGATCGCGCAAAATCGCATCGAAATCGCCATGGTCGCCACCTGGGGACGGGACTTTCCAGGCCTCGGTACCGGCGCACAGCGCTTCGCCCAGCGCCTGTCCGACATGACCGACGGTCGCATGCAGGTCCAGTATTTCGCCGCCAACGAAAGGGTCAAGGCGTTCGACGCGTTTGACGAGGTGGCTTCCGGCAACGCCCAGATGTACCACGCCGCCGATTATTACTGGAAAGGCAAGCATCCGGGCTGGGCCTATTTCACGTCGGTACCCTTCGGCCTCACCTACACCGAAATCAATGCCTGGATCCGCTTTGGCGGCGGCCAGGAACTGTGGGACGAGCTCGCGGCTGAATTCGGTCTGAAGTGCCTAATGTGCGGCAACACCGGCGTGCAGATGGGCGGCTGGTTCCGCAAAGAGGTCAACACCGCCAGCGATCTCAAGGGCCTCAAATTCCGCATGCCGGGCCTGGGCGGCGACGTGCTGGCCAAGGTCGGCGCTTCCCCTGTTTCATTGTCGGGTGGCCAGATCTATGAAAACCTGATCTCCGGCGCCATCGACGCCACCGAGTGGGTCGGCCCGTGGAACGACAGTTTCTATAAGTTCTACGAAGCAGCCAAATATTATTACTACCCCGGCATGCACGAGCCCGGATCCATGCTGGCGGTAGGTATGAACAAGAAGTTCTGGGAAGGTCTGTCCAAATCCGACCAACTCATCATCGAAGCCGCGGCCTCCATGGAAAACGACGTCATGATGGCGGAATACAACGCCAAGAACGGCGAATGGCTGGCCAAGCTTATCAACGAGCAGGGCGTGCAGCTGCGTCGGTTCAGCGACGAGATCTACGACAGTTTCGGAGAGGCGGCGGACGAAGTATTTGCCGAGGTGGTCGAACACAGCGACCTGGCCAAGCGCATCCACGAGAGCTTCCTCAAGGCCCGTACCGAGGTGGGGGGCTGGGCCAAGATCTCGGATCAGGCCTATGTCGAGCAGCGCAACCGGTACCTGGGTGTTTGATCAGGTCGCCGTAGCCTAATAAAACCAGATAGAAAGCGGGGCCACAGGCTCCGCTTTCAGCATGGACCCACCAGCCATGGCCGATTCCCGGAGTCGAGTACTCGGTGCTATCCTGCCCCGCATCTTCGCGGGCGTCATCGTCGCGGTCACTTTGACTTTTCTGTTCAACGATTACCTGATCTTCTGGCTAGGCTGGCCCGGCGCCATGACCTTCCTCGAGCACAAGCAGTGGTTCGGTTTGGGCCCGTTGATTTCCCCGCTTAAAGGTTACGAGGTAACCCTGGGATGGCTGCAGTTTCTGAGTTACGCCGGCTCCATTTTTGTGGCAGCAGCATATGTCTGCCTGACGCCCACTAAGCCGTTGCGTTTGGACGCCGCCAGGCTGTCCGCCATGGCTGCGTACATTGTACGGGCCGCATTCTGGTCAGTACTGCTGATAGGACTGGTTGACCTTCTCATCTCTTTCCTGCGTGTGGAAGGCCTGTTGGAATCGCTGATCGGCACCGAACTCACCCAGGAACTGGGCAAATCGAGATTCCGCGGCATGTACGTGCACTACCCGTTGATGGCCCTATCCCTGATTATCGCCTGGTTCATACGCTCACTTGGTTTTATTTGGCTGGCTTTCTTGATCGTCATCGCCGAGTTTCAGATCGTGATTTCCCGTTTCGTGTTTTCCTATGAACAAGCGTTCCTGGCGGACCTGGTCCGGTTCTGGTACGCGGCGCTGTTTCTGTTTGCCGCGTCCTATACCCTGGTCCACGACGGCCACGTAAGGGTCGATGTTTTCTACGCGCGTTTCAGCAGCCGGAAAAAAGCCTGGGCCAACGCGGTCGGCTCTATCATGCTCGGCATCCCGTTGTGCTGGATTATTCTCACCACCGGGATGTGGGGCAGGGGCAACAGCATCAATAGTCCGTTGTTGAGCTTCGAAATTTCGCAAAGCGGATTCGGCATGTACGTAAAATACCTGATGGCCGGTTTCCTGGTGGTGTTCGCGGTGACCATGACCGTTCAGTTCATGAGCTATTTCCTGAGCAGCGTTGCCACCGTGCGCGGTGAGCCCAGCCCCGACCATACCGCCGCGCGCGCGGGCCCGGAAGACGCCCCCGTGGGCGCCTCAGTTTAGCGCAGCACGAACCGTGGAACTCGTATTTTTAACCCTGCTCATCGTGCTGATGATCGGCGCGCTGACCATGGGTTTTCCGGTCGCGTTCGCCCTGCCCGGCTCCGCGATCCTCGCCATCGCCACGGCCGCCCTGTGCGGCTACGTGTTCGCCGGCGATGCGGACGCATACTTCGCCCAGGACGGCGCGATACAGTGGCTGAGTGCAGGGGTAACCAACTTCCGCAGCTTGTACTGGGATGTGGAGCGCGACACCTTGATCGCGATCCCGTTGTTCGTGTTCATGGGCATCATGCTGGAGCGCTCCAAGATCGCGGAGGACCTGCTGATCACCATGGCCCAGTTGTTCGGGCCGGTCCCGGGGGGCCTGGGCATCTCGGTGGTGTTCGTGGGCGCGCTGCTGGCCGCCACCACGGGCATCGTCGGCGCCACCGTCATCGCCATGGGGATGATCTCGCTCCCCGCCATGCTGCGCAACAACTATTCGAAACCGCTTGCCACCGGCACCATTTGCGCCTCCGGAACACTGGGGCAGATCATTCCACCCTCCATCGTGTTGATTATTCTTGCCGACCAGCTGTCAAGCGCCACGGACCAGGCCAGCACCAGCCGAAAAGCAGATTTCAAGGAGGCGACGGGCGAGTTTTCCATGCCGTCCGAATTCGACATTACATCCGCCAGCGCCGGCGACATGTTCATGGGCGCTTTCCTGCCGGGCCTGGTTTTGGTCGGGCTTTACATGGCTTACATCCTAGTATCCGCTTTCCTCAAACCCGACACCGCGCCGCCGGTACATTACGGCGGCAAATATAACCGGCAGTTCGCTCTCAAGGTGTTCATGGCGCTGATCCCCCCCCTGACGCTGATTTTCGCCGTGCTTGGCTCCATCATTCTCGGCATTGCCACGGTCAATCAAGCCGGCTCCATCGGCGCCATCGGCGCCATGATCATGGGCGGCTACCGTTTGACCGCGGGGCAGCGCGGGGCTTACGCCCCGGCTGTGCTGGCCGTAGTTTCCACCGCCGCTATTATGATTATCCTCGCTGTCTTCGAAATTAACGTCAAGAACATCAGGGGAACCGAAGACATCGTCGGCATTGCGCTTGCAGCGATCGCGGTTACCGGCCTGATCATCGCCATCGCCTGGAGCGCGTGGCGGGCACATAAGATAGACAACACCTTGAACGGCGTCATGATCGAAACCGCCAAGACCACGTCCATGGTGTTCATTATTCTCATCGGCGCCGCCATGCTGACCTCCGCCTTCCGTGCCTTCGGCGGCGAGGAACTGGTCAAGGAATTCCTGACGAGTCTGCCGGGTGGGTTCTGGGGCCAGTTCATCGTCGTCATGGCGGTGATATTTTTACTTGGCTTCTTCCTCGACTTCATTGAGATCGCGGTGGTGGTAGTCCCCATCGTGGCACCGATACTTCTGGCTGATCCGTCTGCGAACATCACGGCGGTATGGCTTGGCGTTATGGTGGGACTCAACATCCAGACATCTTTCCTTACGCCGCCTTTCGGCTTCGCCCTCTTTTATCTGCGCGGTGTAGCGCCGCCAGAAGTCAAGACCCTGCATATCTACCGGGGCGCGGTGGCGTTCATCGCGCTGCAACTCGCCGGGCTGGCCATCGTAGGGTATCTCCCAAGCCTGGTGAATTACCTGCCGTATCGAATGTACCTGACATCGGACACCGCACCGCCGCCGATGAATCCCCGCCTGCAGGAATGCCTCGAAGCATACGTATTCCGCGCCTATGACCAGAAAGGACAGGATTTGCTGGCCCATATCGAAAGGGCCAGTGCACTGGATTTCAGCGTACTGCCGCAGGACAGGCAGACCCGATTGGAAGAAAGCTTCGACAAGGCTCGCAACGCCATTCCGCTAGCCAAAATGGTGCGCGGCGCACAGAGTGCGCTCGCTGACTACGAATCCGAGTACAGACCGATTCATGCCGAAGTGAGAGCGGTACAGTCTCGCGTGCGCGACCTGAACGGAGAAATCAAGCGCCTGGAAAAGGCCCACACTCTTGTGTCCCGTGATGAGCAAGTCGACGAGCAGGCCCTTCAGGATATCAGAGCCGATATCGAACGTAAGTTAATACAGAAAACCGATCTTGAAGATTCAATCCCGGACGGGTGGTCCGAGACGCGTGAACGGTACAACGAGCTGCTCAAGGAACTGAAAAAAGCGCGCGGCACCTACCGAAGCAACGTCGACCAGGCTTACAAGGTAATCGCAGAAGTACGTAGTGTGATCGATGCTACCAGCTCTCTGTCGGCCCTGGAGTCAACACTCGGCGGGCTCGAAGCCGTAATACGAGGCGAGGAGCCGGAACAGGCCATGGAGTCGATCAAGACCGCCGAGGCCGTGATTGACGAAGTTGCCGGAACAGGGGATGTCAGATCGAAGGTATCCAAGGCCCGGCGGGCGTTGAAGGGCAAGGCGCCGGATCGGGACGAAGCCCTTGCCATGCTCGATGAGGCAAAAGAGCTGTTCGCAGCCGAACTGGCATGGCGCCAACAGGCAAGCGAGCGGCTGGCTGATGAACTCACCGGCTACGATGAAGCCATAAAAAGCACCATCGGCGTGCGATTGCAGCAGCGCTTGACCACGGAGCAAGCCGAGGAAGTTGCGAGTTGCCAGTCGCACCACAGGGATATATCTCTCAATTTCTAGACAATGACCATCGATGACAGGTCCTCCGCCCAGGCGGACGGCATCGAGAACGCAATCCCACTTGTCCTGGACGCCGTTGATTCCATAACGGCAGACGGCCTTCAGTCGGGGTTCACGCTCTCGGATACGGGCTGTGCCGACGGCGGCACCTCGTTGGCAATGGTTCGAAGTGCAATCGAGCGAGTCAGACAGTCTGAACCCGGCCTTCCTGTCAGCGTGATCTACACCGACCAGCCGCGCAACGACTTCAACGCTCTGGTTCGGAACATCCACGGACCGGGTCCGTTCACGACATATCTGGACGAGTTTGAAAACGTGTTTCCAATGTTTTCGGGTACGTCGTTTTACCGCGAGATACTCCCACCCGGCACGCTGCACCTTGGTTTTTCAGCGACGGCCATGCGTTGGCTCAGTGCAAAACCCGGCGAATTTTCAACCGCGTCCACATGGTCGGGGCAACCGGGCAGGAATTGGACGAATTTCGCGCGCATGCGCACGCGGACTGGCGCTCAGCCAAACCTGTCCTGCGCCATCGCTCGGGATTACTGGTGCGATATGCGGGTTGATCCTTAGCAAGAATTTAAAGGCGCCTGGTGAGCAATGCGGGCTGGCTATTACCGTCATCGCCGGTCATCAACACCAGAAAAATCAGCAGGACTTTGGTCATTTAACCGCGTCGCCGAGCAATCGTCTCGTTTGTAAATTCAGTCAATTTTTCGTCAGCAGGCATCGGAATTGCTACGAAGAAGGCGCGTCAGGCACCCAGATGTACCCGTCGGGGTCGACCAAAAATGCTTCTCTCAGGCCGTGGGGTTTGTTCGCCGCGCTGACCATCACTTGATAGCCATGTTCCATCGCCGCCTCCTCCGCTTTGTCCGGATCACAACCATGCAGGCGCAATTCCGCCCCGGCACCGCGCTGGCCGGCGGCGTTAGCCCCGATGCGCACCGGATGCCGATCATAGGTGTGATCCGCATGGAGCATCCATTCGGAGCCGTATCCACGCACCACCGCAAAATCCGGGTCACTGTAGACAACTGTTGCGCCCAGCACTTTCACCTGGAAATCGAGTGATTTTCGAACATCCTCGACCAGCAGATTGAGGGTAAGACCGCTTAGGGAGCGGCCGTACTCGTCAGCCGGCATCCAGGGGTCCTCTTCACGTTTTTTCATACAGTGGTCCGTAGTTGCGACGTAGCAGTTATACTGGGCGCTGTCGTCCGGTTCAAGTGAAAACAGCTGTCACCCCCGCGCGGCCGGAATGGTTTTACACCCTGGAAACGAAACAAGAATCGAGGTCATGACATCATGAATCTGAATAACATCAGGGTAGCGGTGATCGGTGCCGGTGCAAACACCCGCAAGCTCCACATACCCAACCTGCAGGCGCAGACGGGCGTCGAGATCGTTGCCGTTGCCAACAGAACACGGGCGTCCGGGCGGAAGGTTGCCAGGGAATTCGACATACTGCGCGTGGCGGACAGTTGGGAGGACGTTATTTACGACGACGAAATCGACGCCGTGTGCATCGGAACCTGGCCCTACATGCACGCACCCCTGACCATAGCGGCGCTGGAATCCGACAAGCACGTGATGTGCGAGGCCAGGATGGCCATGAATTCCATGGAGGCGCATGCAATGTTCGAGGCATCACGCATGCATCCGCGGCTCGTTGCCCAGATCGTACCGGCGCCGCATACCCTCGCGTTCGACCGCACGATCATCGA
>CAMYOI010000194.1 GCA_947259955.1 uncultured Gammaproteobacteria bacterium | reverse complement strand
TAATCGGCGTGCTGAAGCGCGGCGATGGCTCCCGAGCCATTGGACTGCGCGCCGATATGGATGCCCTCAAGATCCACGAGCAGAACGGTTTCGCCCATCGCTCCGTGCATGACGGTAAGATGCATGCCTGCGGGCATGACGGCCATACAGCAATGCTACTCGGCGCCGCCCGCTGTCTAGCAGAGCGGGGCGAGTTCGACGGCCCGGCCGTGTTTATTTTTCAGCCTGCCGAGGAACACGGCGACGGCGCTCGCGCGATGATCGATGACGTATTGTTCGCCCGTTTTCCGGTCGACGCCGTCTACGCGATCCACAATTTTCCATCGTTGGCGACTGGACAATTCGCCGTGCGCGCGGGTTCGATCATGGCGGCCGAGGACAATTTTGAAATCACGATCGACGGCGTTGGCTGCCACGCAGCGATGCCGCATCTGGGCAGGGACCCCATCGTGATCGGGGCCGAGGTAGTGACCGCAACGCAGTCGCTGGTGTCGCGTACACTGAATCCCGTCGAGCATGCCGTCGTGTCCTTTACCGAATTTATCACCAACGGGACCGTCAACGTTGTACCGGGACAGGTAGTATTGAAAGGGGATACGCGGTCGCTGACGCCCGACGTGCAGGACCATATCGAGGCGACCATGGCGCGCATCGTTGCCGGCGTCCGTCGTCGGCGCGGGGCAGGTGCTGCGCGACAGCCGCCCGATCATGGGGTCGGAAGATTTCGGATACATGCTGCAGGCGAAGCAGGGCGCCTACATCTTGCTCGGTAATGGCGAGGGCGGTACCGGTGGATGCAGCCTGCACAATCCCTCGTACGACTTCAATGATGAGATACTGACCATCGGCGCCGACTTCTGGGTCGAGCTGGTGCTGTCCCAGCTCGCGCGTCGCTAGCGTCCCACTGAAGCATGAAGCCGTCCGCATCGCGCCGATAGGCCGCAGAATGTACTGTATATCTATAGGTCCGGAACTGGTCGAGTCCGTTCTATTCGATGTTCATATTCTCTTACCTCAACAGGCGGCTGTCCCCGAACCGCCGTGGCAAACGAGGGCGCTTGCATGTGGCCACACTTCTCCCTGCGGAACCCAAGCTTCGACTGTCACGTTACCGGGAATGGCACCCAGTGCAGAAACTTCCATGCCCGGACCGGTAGTAAGCAAGGCGCGTATCGGTAAACCTTCGATGGCACTCAGCGCGGTACGATAGACGGCATGTCTATCCGATGAACTAGCCGCAATGGTGCCAAATGTGATGTATACCAACTTCTCTCAATCCTTCGGCGCCCAAG
The DNA here is from genome assembly GCA_947259955.1 of uncultured Gammaproteobacteria bacterium. Lineage (GTDB taxonomy): Bacteria > Pseudomonadota > Gammaproteobacteria > Arenicellales > JAANXG01 > JAHEKE01. The sequence continues at coordinate 5,930 of CAMYOI010000194.1, read as the reverse complement.
CCGGAGCGGTCTGGGTGGAGATGGTGATGTCTTGGAGTCGCCCAATACGGAATGGAACCTTTCCATCTGTTTTTGCGGCGCCATCAAATGAGGAAGGGAAAGCGGTGAAAACCGGCTCGGCACGCAATGATGCCCCGTTGTCCAAGCTGAGGTTCCCCTCTTGGCGCGAAATGTCAATAGCTGCATTTACTTTTAACATGAACCTTTCTTCCACAAATCCATTGTGGACTGCCACACGTGTATGGGGAACTCCCGCCTGCTCTGCCGCTACCAATCCTGCAAACTCAACAGATTCTCGTACGATGAGTTGGGGGTGCCAATTGTGGATTACTTCCCGCAGCTTTGGCAGAGCAGTTCGTGCATTGAGTCCCGCGAAAATTTCTCGGACGATCAGGGCATTGGCCTCGTCACGGGGTAATTCACCACAGCGTGCCCAGATAGGTTTCAATTGTGCGTCGCCCGGATGATCGAATGGTGTATGAGGGAGTTCCTCTTTCTGTAGCTTTTCACTCACGCTTTCAGGCGCTGCAACGCATACATCGTGGCCACGCCGTTTTGGCGTGTGCAGGTAAGGAAGAAGTGGTTCGAGGTGGCCCGTACCCCTAGTAGAGGTAAAGAGGATTCGCATATAGAAATCTTCTTATTTGGATTTTGTGAACGGTACCTCGACTATACAAATAGTACATAGATAAAGAATAATTCCAGAATTTCGAATGTCGGCAACGAGTCAAAAGCGGACAACTCGGATGATATTCAGTTTTGAACTGTAGGTTAATATCTCAACCAAAGGTAATGTATCGCCGAGATGTTTATATAAATATGTGCGATGGAGCGTCCTTAGAAACTCAACAGAACGACAGTAGTGTACGAACTGATCGATGAGCAAAAACATCCTTATCAGTATGGTGTTTGTCATCCTGGTTTAGATCATAAGTCGGTACGGCTATGATATTTGCAGAAAGAAACTTTAACGAGCTGACTGTCTCGATCGGTTTTCTCTTCGCGGTTTTGCTTTCCAGTTGCACTGTCTTTGACCGGGAGCACGTGAGTACCGAAGAAGTTCCGCTGATTCTGGGGCCCAAACCCACACCATCGTCACGTTGGCAAAATACGTGCGTAGTGGAGACCGAGCAACAACTACGAAGTGTGGACCGGAATCCAGTAATACATGATTTTTGGTATCAAACCCCTTCTTTTGATGCGCCGTTGTTCCCGCCCAACCTGACTCAGAAGGGCCTGCTCACCATGAACCGGTGCCACATCCAGGGCGCGTACAGACTTCGCGCTGACGGCTATATGGTATTCAGCGCCAACTCCCGGGACCGCCCCCGCGGTGAAGGTAAAAGAAAATGGGCTTTAAATAATTGTCCTTCTTTGCCTACCTCCCAGGGTGGCGGGGCGCATCTATTTGTCGCCAACCTTCAAGCCTATACCGCTAAACCGGGCTATGCGTGGCGGGATCAAACAGATTCGAATGATAAAACACCTACCACCCACCACATCGTCAAAAACGTTCTACTGAGTGTGGATGATGACGTGCGACCGCCTGATGTGGGCAGCCTGAAGGAACTCTGGCATCCCGGCGGTATCGACGGCGTGGGGGACTTCGTCTATGTCGGTTTCGATAACAACGTCGAACACAAATCATACCTGAAGGTGTTTGATATGGCTGACCCCGCTAACCCTTTGCTGGTGGGGGGTCGCGGGCTTGTGGGCCACATGTCTCAGGCTTTTGGCGTCACCGATCTTGCCGATGGCAAGATCCTACTGGCGGTGGTCGACACCAATCAGGATGAATGGCAGGTGCATTTCTACATAGAAGATACCGACCCAGTGTCCGATGAAACGATACGTCACCAATTTACTAAAGCCGGCATCTGGAAAGAGAACGCCGACACCGGTAAAAAATCGCAGGCTGTCTTTCCGTTTCTGAAATATCAAAGCCTGGCTTTGTTACGGGAATGCGGCAGCGGAGATATTTATCTGGTTGGTGTTCACAACGATCGCCGCTTACGCTGCGGTGGGCTACTCGAAATATCCGGTTTTAAAGCGCCGACACGAGTGGATCTGTATCGAATCCATTTTCCGGATGAATTGGGGCCGGATGCGCCGGTTAAGTTAGAGCCAATTCTGCGGCGCAATATGCGGGATCACAACGGCGAAGGCTGTGCCGGCGCCGCAGCCCATGTCACTCCTCAAGGCCAGATCCTGGCTTACACCATAGAGCACGGTGGCAGCCGTCAACTCGACGCGGGCCAATATCCGGAGGGACTAAAGCGATGGATAGGTAAAGTGCGGTTCTACGAATACAGCACCCGCGTCGCCATGGCCCGCCTCGTCGATGAGGATAGTGTGAGTCAGGCAAAGGATCTCTGCCCGGACGAAGCGGAAGATATGGATGGGGTCAATGACTTTGATGGTTGCCCGGACGAGGATAACGACGGCGATGGCATACCCGATGTGGCCGATCGTTGCCCGAACAAAGCGGAGGATATGGATGGGATCAATGACGAGGATGGCTGTTTCGAGACGGAGAAAGAAGGGTTCGTCGGTAGGCGGGTAGTGATTTCTCACGACAAGTTGTTCAGCCAGGCAGATGACTTTACGCTTTCAAATGCAGGCCTGTTCTTAACAACCGGTTTAGTCAACTGGTGGCGGGAGTATGGAAAAGCAGACATCTGTATTCTGGCTCATACCAATAAGTATGGTGATTTAGAGGCTGAGCAGTCGGAGACCAACAAATGGGCCGATATTATTGAGCAGGCAATGATAGGTCTGGGTGTGCCGGCTAAACAAATCAAAGCTCAAGGGTATGGCTCGCGCAAACCGGTCGTTGCGCCCAATGATCCCGAAGCGGAGCGCCTGAATGTCAGAATAGAATTTGTACAGTGTGTTTTGTAAACGGCAACAATAGATCGAGGGCGGATATGGCTGCTGCATAGCAACAAGATTGCAGCCAGCATCCGCTCCTGCCTTTAAAGCTGCCTGATTGAGAAAAGCTTGTTTGTCCGTCTCTGTTCTTGAATCAACTGGCTCAGTACGACCAACTAGAGACCTTCCGAGCGTGGGATAACCATCATACTGAGCGTCAGGTGTACACTTCGTTGCCGCCGTCCATGATTTTGCAACATGGTTTTACAACAGCCTTGAACCGTACTCCGGTTTTTTGCTCTAACCGGACATCGCAGGCAATAAAAAACCCGACCTTGTGCCGGGTTCTTATAAGACTATTTAGGAACTATACGGGATTAGGCGTGTACCAAATCGGTGATGTGTAGGCGCGCTCCTGCTGCGCCGTTGGGGCACCTTTTGGCACTTCAACCCCATACTTCACAACATCGTAAAGGTACCACGGGGGTGTTGGAATTTCTAAAACACGCGCGTAGTAAAAAGCCCGCTCTGCCGCGTTAAAGTCTGGATCCTCCCAAACTGTGATCAACTCTGCCGCACCGATTGTATTGGTCCAGGTCGCCGATGCCACATCAACGGTATTACCCACCGCCGGAACCTTGCCGTCGCTATTGACGTCACGGTCACCAGACCACACTACGTCATAGACTTTTTCATGAGTGGCACCATCGGTATCAACCCAGCCTTTGACAATCTGAATACGGTCAAGGTTTGCCCCGATCGGGTCACGCAGGGCCGCCACCAGGAAATTAGGTGCTTTACCCTCTGCCGCGGCTGTCAGATCGCTCCCCATCGGAACACCTTTCGCGTATCCAATGGCAGATGGCTCCCGACTTCTCAAGTCGGTATCTGTAAAATCATATACAACAAAAAAGCGAACGATCAAGCGGGGGCCGGTTGTCCCATAAACTTCCTTGCGGTCCATTGCATCAAAGAGTGATGCCCGGGTGTTTTCCTTTGCCCAAACCGCTGTTAAACCTGACGCAACCTGCTGCCAGCTGAACAACTCGCCGTTTTCATTTTTCATAAAAGGGTGGCTCAGGCGTTCCGCTGAGGGTTCATATCCTGCATGCTTGCCAAAGAAATTTTCCTCTTCGATCGCAGCCAGTGAGGTATGGCTGTCCGTGGACCCGATCATGCCGAATTTATATGGGTTGGTGCCTAACTGCTCCTCCAGCACCATGCCGTTCTTTAATGCTTCCCGCGCATATTCAGCCGCAAGCATATCGTTGGTTTTGGCCTCCGACAGGTCCAGGTTGCCCAAATCCCAAGTGCCGTAGTCCGCAAATTCATCATCGGGCGACAAGAATGGGTGGGTCTCACCATCCCCTTTGATTTGGGTAACCTCATACATCCGCTCCCACTTGGCACGCTGTTCAACATAGAACTTGTCTATCTTGCGACCTGTATATTGGGCATCCATCGGGAACATGATGCCATTTGACAGGTTACCGTTATGGGCAAAGGTCATCGTGGCACCGTTTGTTTTTGATTCATAGGTTTCAAGATATTTATAAAGATCAAGAGGGTCAGTGCTGCCGATCGGCGCCTGCGTCGTATAGGGTACAACCTGCCGGGCGCGGCCTGGGCCATCGCGGAAAATAACATTCCTATGGAGATTCGCGCCCGCGACAAGCGACGTCCACTCAAATCCGATAAAGGCGGTGAATTTACCAGGATCATTGAATTCCTCAGCTGCGTTTATGACGTTATCCCAAACCGTCGCATAGCGACGCGATCCCGGAGAGTAATTTGCCATCAGCCCTGGGTCTACTTTACCCTGCGAGAACGTCCCAATCAGATCAAGCGCGGCATCAACTGCTGATTGACCACCGGCGCGCATGCCTTTGGACCAGCGGGCACCCTGCTCGTAACGTGTAACAACTGGAGACGCCGCGAGCATGTCGTCGATTAAGCCCATCCCGTCCGAGTGATCTGTGATGGCAAGCCAGTCAAGCGGACGCGCCAGTCGCACCGGCTGCCCCGAAGAGGCGGTGACTTGCTCACCTCGAGCAAAGCGATAGGCTTCTTTTAACCCAAGTCGGTTTCCAAAGCCTCCGGCATCCATAGACAGGGCCGTGTGTAGGTGGCTGTCACCCCAAAGTGGTTGCTCTGGAAAGTTTCGATCGGCATAAGGAGAATAGGGTTTTCCCTCGGGATACAATGAATTGAGCTGTCCCTCATCCGCCTGATATTCCTGCGCTAAAGAAGGCGCTCCTATAGCAACTAAAACCACAGTCAGTGTCGTTGCAATCCCAGTTTTGATCATGATTTTATGTACCATTGTTTTATGTTGATAGACCGAATTTGTTTAAGTATCGTGAAGGCCCTCTTCGGTGCAACTAGAGCAGAGTGGATGCTCTAAACAGTTATTGACTTACAGGTTGATATCAGCCGTCCGCCATCGGCTCCCGTATAACTGTATGGAGTGTCTAGTAACCTTCAATAACTTTCCTTTCGATGTCTGCTTGAGTATTTTTCACTCATTCGATTGAATGTACAGAGCTGTCGAATTTGAATTATACAACGTAGTGAGTTGTGTTCGCTATAAACGAGAACGGACGTTTATCCATTTTTACTGCGTCCGGCAGCTGTGGGTTGTTTGCTGTCTGTAACGTGCTGCAAATAATGCTCTCCAAACTGTAAAATCCACCGGCAGTTAAAAGATTGATTCCTGACCGTCGAAATTTGAGTATTTGTAAGAAATTTCGACGAGAGCGTACTGGCGCTTTCGGCCAATACCGGCCATTCGGTGTAAGTCGCGCGAAGGGCTCCTCCATACCCAAATCTGACCTTTACATGTATCTAGCAGGGACAGACATGTGATTTAATCCGCAACCCTGTGTTTATGACAGAACTAAAGTCTCCTGATCTTGGCAAATCGCCCTAACTGGAACGCAATAAATATGTCTCGAAAAATTATCCTTACGATTTTATTCACGTGGATTGGCATGGTGAATATATCGAATGCCGCACCCACGAAAATTGTCCACGATGCCGAGTACTACATTCTCGAAGCC
>CAMYOI010000193.1 GCA_947259955.1 uncultured Gammaproteobacteria bacterium | reverse complement strand
CAGGGAACCCATGACGAATATCTTCCACAACGCCATGCCCGGACGACCCAATTCAGGGTTGACTGCTTTGGGCGTCAGCTGGGACAGTATTTCAAATATTTCCGCTCTCAGCTCCTTGTCGGTATACAGATACTGCAAGCCGCGAAGCAGTTGCGGAATATCATCACGAGAACGGGGATCAAGTCGAATGTCGGCAATGTCAATCTCGCCTAACTGAAGTTGAAGTTCCGTCGCTGTGCGCATGTTTCTTGGCCGAAGTTTGGGTGGGAAGGGCTGTTTATCCCCTTATTATCTCATTGCGCAACGGCTATGGCCAAAACTTCGCCCGCACATTCAGCCCATTTTGTTCGCGTTTTCATGGGCTTACTTATTTTCGTTCTGGCACTAATTAAGTAAACTGTCCCCGGAACGCGATGAAGACAATCAAGACGCAATTTGGAGCGGGGCTGATCGGTTGCGCGCTCCTCATGACCGGCCTGGTCATGCCAGCGACGGCGGACTTGCCGGACACCAGCGTCTTGCGATCGTGGATCGAAGGCATGAAGACCTCGGAACGAGGCCCTTTCCGGCGCATTCGCTGGTTCTGCAAAGATGGCGCCGTACTGCCTCCCGATCCGTATGCCTGCGCGGATCACGGCGGCGGCTCGCAGCACGGCGAGTGGACGGACCGGGTCAAGCAGCTTCGAGCGGCCGGCTACATGGTCGCCGCAGCACGGCGAGTGGACGGACCGGGTCAAGCAGCTTCGAGCGGCCGGCTACATGGTCGCCAATATCTACGCCGACCTGGATGTCACCGCTCTCACCGCCGACGAGCATTATCCCGACACCCTCAATCAAATGATAATCGAGCAGTTCCTGATCGCCTCTGATAACGGTTGGATATTTCGCAAGGCCCGCTACTACCGCGGTGCGCTGCAGGAGGAGGGCGAGCGCAGGGGCGCCCGCAGACTGCTGCTCAGGCTGGCGCAAGATCCGACATGGCTGAACCGGCGTTACCTGCCTTTCCGCACCGCCGTGCGGTTTCTGGGCCACAGCGAGGACACGAAATCCATTGGCGAAGTTCGCCGGCTGGCAGGATCGCTGGCCGACCGAGACCCGGATTTTGGACCCTTACGCAACAAGATTCACGTCAGACCGGATTACAGTGATGCGGCCGCTGTTCGCGAGTATATCTCCCATCGGCCGGGGTCCAGCCTATCCGCGGAGTACCAGCATCTTGCCGGGCTCATCGAGGCGGCGTACGCGGGCCCCTCGGCGGCGCAACTTTTAGAGCGCCTGGCGAATAGCGCGGATGCAAGTGCGAACCTGGCTGCCTTGTCTCACGGCGGTGTCAACGCGCTCACCGCCGACTCCACTGCTGAACAACGATTTACTGCGACCGCTGAGTTGCTGTCGGAACTCAGAATCGCGGCCGTGAGTGAGGACAACGCCGGACTGCGGCTCGCCATTGCTGGAGCCAGCCACGCGCTCGAGAATGATCACTTCGTGGCGGCGACGGTGCTGCGCGATGCCATCGCAGACGCAACCCGGGCCCGCCAGCTCGACTGGTTGAAGGCAAGTGTAAAGGCAACCTATGGGGCGGGCCTGTTAAGCTCCAGGCAGCGAGACGAGCTGATCGCGGCACTGGACCGGCTGCGAGGCACGACCCGCGTCGATCTCGAGTCCTACAAGCAAACACTCCAGTATCTTGCGCTCGTGCCCGCCTGGAGCAGCCAGCGTCAGCGATTTCATTTCGGGGAGTCGGTAGACAGGTTCAACACCATCGCACCGCGTGCCGGCGAGTTCCTGCAGGACCAGCTGCGCGCCAGTCCGCTATTTTTTTTCAGTCAGGTTCTCGATGGCCTGCTGCAGGACGCCAACCGACTGGCGGGCGTGCGACATGAATTGTTTGGTGAGGAGATCGGTGCCGGCCTGCGCGCGCTCAATCCAGGTCTGGCGAGTGGCCGGCTGCGATCCAAGGCGCCACAACAAGGAGATTCATTTGATCCAAGCGGCATCTACTTGTTAGCTTCGACATTGGCCGATCTGCCGCCGGTAGCCGGCATACTGACAGCGGGAGAAGGCAATCCTCTCTCGCACGTACAACTTCTGGCCCGCAACCTCGGCATTCCCAATGTGGCAGTGGACGAGTCCCTGATCCCCAGGTTGCATCAACGGGACGGCGGGGAAGTTGTGCTGGCGGTGTCTTTACAGGGTTCGGTTCGACTGATCGACGCGGCTACCGCTCCGCGGGTTGTTCGCGGTTACGATGGGGCGGTTCCCGACGTGCTGATTCGTGCCGATCTGAACAAACTCGACCTGGATCGCAAGGGACTCATCTCTTTGAGCTCCCTGCGGGCCAGCGACTCCGGTCGCAGCGTCGGACCCAAGGCGGCCAAACTGGGAGAGCTGCATCACCACTTCCCCGAGGCTGTGGCCGACGGGCTGGCCATACCGTTTGGCGTGTTCGCCGATTTACTCAGCCAGCCCTACCGCCAAACCGGCCTGTCGGTATTGCAATGGATGGCGCGGCAATATCGGAGGATCGAAAAGCTTAACGCAGGAACTGAAGACCACGCCAACGCGGTGGAAGATGTCAGGCTGCAGCTGCAACAGTGGATCGAGAGCGCAGATCCGGGCGACGATTTCCGCGCCCGTCTGCGTGCGGCGATGGAACAGGAGTTTGGCGGAGAAGGCACCTACGGGGTGTTCGTCCGCAGCGACACCAACGTCGAGGACCTGCCGGGCTTCACCGGCGCCGGCTTGAATCTTACCGTCCCCAACGTGGTCGGATTCGACAATGTCCTCGAAGCGATTTCACGGGTATGGGCATCGCCATTTACGCAGCGAGCGTACGCCTGGCGGCAATCGCGCATGGACCAGCCGGAACATGTGTACCCGGCGGTGCTGTTGTTACGCAGCGTCGCGGTCGACAAATCGGGGGTGTTGGTAACCCAGGACGTCGAGACGGGCGATGCCGATTGGTTTTCCGTCGCCGTGAACGAAGGCGTCGGCGGCGCCGTGGACGGTCAGGCAGCCGAGTCGTTGCGCGTTCATCTGGAGAACGGTAAAGTCAGGCTGATGGCTCAAGCGACCGCCCCCGTCAAGAGAGTCATCAGGCCCCGGGGCGGCATCGAAAAACTTCCCGTCAGCGGTCGCGATCACGTCCTGGAAGTCGGCGAGATCGCGCAATTGATCGAGTTCGTCGAGGACCTGCCGGGACAGTTTCCCGCCATCGTGGATGCGAACGGCAAACCGGCGCCCGCTGATATTGAATTCGGTTTTGTTGACAACAGGTTGATATTGTTCCAGATACGGCCGTTCCTCGACAGCGGGCGGGCTCATACCAACAGCTATCTGCGATCTCTGGACGCTGATATGCGTCGGTTGGAACAGGTGATTGTCGAGCTCAACCACAGCCCGGAGAAACGATCCTGATGCGTTTCATCTCAATTGTCCTACTCGCCTGTGCAGCCTGGCCGCATATCGCCGCGCCCTACCCGATCTACGACAGCGAATCTACGGGCATACGGCGACTCGAGCACGCGCGCCTGGCCCAGGCGGGCACGACAGCCGGGCGCCAAAGGCTGCCGGGTGAATTGCTGTCGCTTGAACAGGTGGATCTGCGGCTACTGCATCGCCGCGACCTGCAATTACCGGCTCCCGATCCGGTGTTCACCGCCCAGATAGTGAGCCTTCTCGGGGCGAACGCCGATAGATACGGCATCGCGGTGCTCGATCTATCCGATATCGACCGGCCCCGTTATGCGCAGCACAATAGCGAGACACTGCAGAATCCCGGCAGTGTCGGCAAGCTCATCGTCGCCGTCGCTTTGTTTCAGGCGTTGGCGGATGCTTATCCCGACGATCTGGATTCGCGGCGCAAAGTGCTGCGGGATACTCAGGTCACCGCTGATGATTTCATAATTCGCGACAGCCATAACGTAAGGTTCTGGAATCCCGGCACCCGGCAGCTATCGCGTCGACCTATTCAAATCGGTGACCGTGCTTCGTTGTGGGAGTTCGTAGACTGGATGTTGTCGCCCAGCTCCAACGCCGCCGCCAGCACGGTCATCAAACAGGCGATGTTGTTGACTCGTTTCGGGCGCGCCTACCCGGTGGATGATTCGACGGCCGTGGAATTCTTCGATAAAACCGCCAGGGCTGAGTTGGGGGACTTGCTGGTCAAGACACTGCACAGCCCGCTGCAGCGGAATGGTTTTGACCTGAAGCGAATTCGTCAGGGCAGTTTCTTTACCGCCACCGGCAAACGCAAGGTCCCCGGCACCACCAGCTATGCTACCAGCCGAGAATTGATGACTTACCTGCTGCGACTGGAACAAGGCCGGATCGTGGACGAATTCTCGAGCCGTGAGATCAAACGCCTGCTGTACGTGACCGAGCGGCGCATTCGCTACGCATCTTCCCCTGCCCTGAACGAGGCCGCCGTTTATTTCAAGTCGGGTTCATTGTACAAATGCCAACCCGAGCCGGGATTTGTGTGCCTCAAGTACCACGGAAACAAACAAAATCTGATGCATTCCGTCGCGATCGTCGAGTCGCCGGCCTCCGGCCGCCGTTCGTATTACTTTGTTACCCTGGTTTCGAACGTACTGCGTAAGAACTCCGCGGTGGATCACCAAACGCTGGCGACCCGCATCCATCGCCTGATCGAGGCGGCACACATGGAATAATCGGGCTAGGAGCCCGCATTTTGCGCCAGACCCGCCGTGATTGTTTTCTATGCCCTTGATCTATTTCACCAATACGTCGATTAAGAGAGCTTGATCAAAAGAGCGGTTTGTCATCGGGGTCGACCTATCCCGGTGCTGACTTGTTCAGCTTCGCCCGGGATACTGGTGCAATATGCGGGCTAGGGCGCCGCGGCGCGAGCAAGCGTGGTTGGGACAATAAGCTCGTGAAGCCGCTGAATGATCTTCGGCAACCAAACCGAACCCTGGGAATTTTCAGCCAACGCCACCGCAATGTACCGGTATTTGCCGTCCTCGACGATTGCACTGTCGGCGTGCCAGCGCCGCCACGAACCCGATTTCCGGTATATCCGAACGCCGGGATATTTTGAAAGACCCTTGACGAATTTATGGCGGATGCCGGGATTGCCGAGCATCGCTTTCATCTGCCGCGACAAATCGTCACGCAGCATGCGCTTAGTTTCGAGCAGGTAATAAAACCGCGCGGTCTGCAGCGCGGTGGCCCCGTGGGACAGGTTGTGCAATGGATCTCGGCGATACGCGGCTGATTTGCCGTATTCCTTGCCGACCCACAGGCCGCCGTTTGCATCGGGATCATAAAGGCGAAAACGATCGGACATCAGAATATCGATGAGTTCATCCTTGCCAACGCGGTTCAACATGCGCGTAGCCTCGACGTTCGAAGACACGCGTATCATGCGGGTCAGCGAGTCTCTGGTTTCCGGGGTGAGCGCCATTTCGCCCTGTTCAATCTGGACAAACGCCCCCAGGAGTATGGCGATCTTGGGCAGACTGGCGGCATAAAACATTTCGTCGCCGTTCAGCGAAGCGTATCGCGGCTTGTCCGCGTCGGTGATATCGACCAACGCCACCGCCAGCTTCTTGTCGTCGACGACGTGTTGAAGCGCTAATGCCTCTATGGACTCTTCCAGACCATCCTGTAGTCTTGGATCGATACTTTCACGGAGCGTCGGATAGCCATCGGACGAGTCCGCCACAACTTGGCCCGGCATCGGCAACAGCAATGACAGGGCGATTATCATAAGGATAAATCGCATTGACGAGGAATCCCCCCTTTTTGCAGGTTTATAAATATACTTACTAGTCGAGAACCAGAGAATATGATACCTGCCAAAAGACTTTCGGACAATCCAACGGCCGTTGCCCGCCGGCGGGCCGCCATCCTGTTTGTCAATTTCCTGTTCATTATTCTTGCTTATTACCAGGTTAAATCCGCCAGTCGTTCCCTGTTGATCGAGCACTGGGGCGCCGACCGCTTTCCTTATGTGTGGATCTTTTCAGCTTTGATTCTCGGCGTATTCATAGCTTTTTATCATCACCTGGTGGAACGTTACTATCGACTGCACGTAGTCCTTGGATCGTGTTTGTTGTTTGTCGCGCTGTTGATTTTTTTCCGGGTCATGCTGGAGTCGATGAGCGCCGCGGCAACGATCGGTTTTTACGTATTCGTTGATATTCTGAGCGTAGTTCTGGTGGAGCAGTTCTGGAGCCTCGCCAACACCATAAACAACGTCGAAGATGGAAAACGCTCCTATTGGTTTGTCGGCACCGGCGGGCTGGTCGGCGGCGTGCTCGGCGGCGCGCTGGCGGCGGCGCTGCTGCGCTATACGCCGATGACGACCGCCGACCTGTTGTTGTCCTGCGCCGGCTTGCTGGCGATAGTCTTCGCGCTCAACGTGGTCATGGCACGCATGGGTCTGTACGAAGAAATAAAAAGCGACGTTTCACCGGTGCAGACGGCGAACGGATGGCGATCATTGCTGCAAAGCCGCTACTTGGTCTTGATTTCGGCGGCGTTGCTGTGCGCGCAACTCGCACAGCCCCTGGTGGAGTATCAGTTCATCAAGTCCGTGGAAGCCGCGTATCAGGAACTCGATCAACGCACCGTGTTTATTTCCACCTTCTTCAGCGTTCTGGGTATTGTATCGATCGTCGTCAATCTGATGATTACACCAATCGTCCATCGCATTTTCGGTATCGTGGCCGGTTTGCTGACACAGCCGATCGTCCTCGCAATCTGCTCACTGAGTTTTATTGCAATACCAAGCCTCATGATGGCGTCGATTGTGAAGATCAGCGATCGCGGCCTGTCATATTCGATTAACCGCGCCTCCAAGGAACAGCTGTACATCCCCATCGACCCGGTCCGTACCTATCAGGCCAAGGCGTGGATCGACATGTTTGGATATCGCTTGTTCAAAATCCTGGGTTCGGCCCTGATACTGTTGTTCACGCAATGGCTGCCGGTCAGTCTGAATGTTCCGCAACTGGGCTGGATTACCGTCGCCGTGTGCGCACTATGGGTCGCGGTTATCGGTCTGCTCGCCAGCGAGTACCGCGCGGTGGCGTCTATGCCGGTGCCCGCCTGAACGAAACAAAACGAACACCTCTCCGGTCAACGCAAGTTGGCGCCGCATAGACCTGTGATGTGGTTATCTATGTTCGTCTGCATTAGACTGAAGCCAGCAACAAACAGTCGAGGCAACAAGCGTGTACGCGAGAGTCACCACCTATCAAATCGATCCATCCCGTTTCGACGAAATGGATGAGCTGCTTGATGAACTCAAGGGAAAATGCAAATCTCTTCCCGGCATACTGGTGTATAACACGGTTTGGCGCAAAGATGGACAGGGTGTGTCCACGACTATTTACGATTGCCGCGCCTCGGCGGAAGAGGCGGCCGCAATGCTCCAGGCAATATGGGACCAGTTCAGCGACATTCTTATCGCTGAACCGGTAACCGAACTGTATACCCGAACAGAAAATATGTTGATTTGAAAGTGCTTCGACAGAATGATCTATTGAGAACATTCATCGTCAGCCGGATCGGCTTAAACACAATATCAGGCGACATTGACGGCTGCACGGAGCGGGAACATTTCGACGGGAGCGAAACGGAATAGGTGGAGACTGGCCGGTGCGGCGGTGGCGCTGGCCGGCTTTAATAATGCGGCCGAGCGGCGATTCCGAGAGAGGGACTGGATCTGCGTCAACGGACTGATCGAGGGTACGGTGGAGTCCGTGGACTTGAGGTCCACATTGGAACGGCGCTTCGACAAGGCGCCTGTATACGTGCCGAATTCCGAGCTGGCCAATAACCTGCTGATCAATTTCAGCCGCTGCCCACACCGGCGGATCTCCTGGAAGCTCTCACTTACCTATAATTCCTTCAACGACTCGTCCATCGACATGCTGGTGCTTTTCTCGCAATCGAACGTCTGGGGGGACTACGTGGAAGCCTCGCCGGAGGAAGAATCTGAACGTTCACGCCACCAAGAACGCAGTGAGCTTGAAACCGTCAGTCGCGCTCGTTCCAGAGGCCGGAGCGAGTCCGGTGATCCGTATGAAGCAGCCGATCTGTCGACCGGGGAATAACCGGCCGAACGGGCGACCCTATTCGTTAAGAGAGACGGTTTCGGGGCTTTCTTGGTTCTGTCAAGTTGAGCGGGAATCAGGCAAACTGGTTGGATGAAAAATAATAAACGACTGTACCAGGGGTACCGATTCCCCCAAGGAATTATCAGTCATACAGTATGGCTCTATCATCGATTTTGCCTCTGCTTGAGAGATGTCGAAGAACTATTGGCGGAACGAGGATTCATTGTCACCTATGAATCCATCCGTCAATAGTCTAGCAAAACTTGCTACCGGGGTGGCCGCACGGCCCTGACTTCTAGACGATTGCTAGTCTATTCCGAGCGACCGCTTACGTTCGTCAGAGTCGAGGTTACCTTTTTTTCGACTCCAGCATGTCTGCAGTTCTGTCGAACAACTCCGTTACCGGCTCTTCAACAAGCAGCTTGCTGAAACTACCCCAAATGTATTTAAGCTTTGCGGCAGCTTCCTCCGCCGAAGCCCGGCAATCGTAAATCGTGGTGCTGATACCGCGCCCGTCCTCTCGCCAAACC
>CAMYOI010000192.1 GCA_947259955.1 uncultured Gammaproteobacteria bacterium | reverse complement strand
CCCGGCTTACCTTTGCTAACTTTTTCTCACCCGCCGGCACCAAATAACCCGCCGCCACCCAAGACTCCAAACGGGCTCTTAATGAATGGAAAACAGGATAATAACTCAGGTCGCGGTCCTGGTACAAGGGTAAAAATTATTTCAAGCCTGTTTTAAAGTAAAATCCCGGCAGTTTGCCGGGGTTCACGTCAGAGACGCAGGGTAGGGGAAGTCCCGGTTGCAAACCGAAACGAGCGTTGGTCTTTGGACGGCGCAATAAGTTCTAGATCTTCGCCAAACTGTTTGACCACTTCACTGCGGGCCAGCTCACACTGTTGCTCCGTCATACCAAACGCACTGACACTGTAAGCCCAATCACGCTGCCGTAGCAGATCCCGCTCTAACTTCTCGCTACAATGGCGGCACAGCCCAAGGTCATCGAGTCGACCCAACTCATCACAACCCGCACAGTTGCCTTCATACTCCCCAAGCGCATCATCAATTCCCCCATCCAAAGGCAGCTCATCATCATCGCAATACGGGTCGTAATCCGAGAATAGAATGCACTCCATCCGATCGGCGATCGCCAGAGCCTTGCCGGGCGTCATGAACTCCTCCAGTTCCAAGTACTCGCGAAGACCGCTGATTTCCCTCGCCACGTCTCGATGCAGCCAGTCAAGTCCCCTCATCCCCGCACGATACTCCTGAAATGTCTGCCAGAACCTATCGAACTCTTTCTCGGGGAATCGGCTCCGGCTCTCATGCAGTCGCATATCGAACTGTGCACGAGCCGAAAGTAGTCGGTCAGCGAGCGCGTCGACAGCCTTGCGTTTTGTGTCTTTCATATGCGTGCCTTAATCGACAGCGATCAGCCTCCCAAGCGAGCGTCGCACTGAACCGAAGTTAGATTTCATCGTTTACACCAAGCAACCGTGACAATGTGTGCGTCCGGCCCCTCACCAATACTTTAACCGACGATGGCGGTACGTTCTCCTCGGCTAGCACGGATGCCAACCCGCGAAGCATCCACATGAAGGAACCCGAAGTTTCGAATTCCAGCACGATCCGCCAAACCACCGTCACCGCACCGTTCGACCGTTGAAACCTCCCCAACCCCCTCGACACGGACAAAGGGGGCGCAACCGACCTGATGGTCTGGAATAGCACCAAAGACGAAATCAAAGAGCGTCTGACGCTAAGCACGCAAAAGGTATAGCCTACAAGATCAGGACTGGCGACCCAAGAAGCCGAGATATGAACCAAATGAGCAATACGGACGCTTGGTGCCTACAGGAGTCGACTGTTTTGGACTAACGGAGGGCTGGAGCCGGCCGGAAGTTTGAGTTCGCTGCACTGCAACATTCTGTCGGCTTAGGGCAAATAAGAGCCGGTCATGTGTGATTGCGCGACCGGCAGCTGTGGTCGGATCCGGCCTATTTGGCCAATGCCGATATTCCTTGTTTTCGACTGGCGGCTGTCTCCGCCATAGCGGACAGAGAAAACTGACTTCGATCACCAGGATATTACTGCTCCTTGTCCGTCGGTAGTCGGCCGAGGGTGTGTGAAAACGCGGTGGTTATTATAATGCGTGGGTCTCAGAGGCAAGGTAATCTGAATGAAGCGTTTTATTGAGGGGGAGAACCGATCTCAGACCACGTTATTTCCCGAGCGTCTTGATGAATACATAACGGAAGACAACGCGGTACGCGTGATTGATGTGTTTGTCGACAAGCTCGATTTGCAGGAACTTGGTTTTTCAAGGGCGGAACCAAGTGTAACGGGTCGGCCGGGGTATCACCCGGCGACGATGCTGAAGATTTACGTGTACGGTTATTTAAACCGGATTCAGTCGACCCGACGCTTGGAGCGGGAGACGCACCGTAACGTGGAGGTGGTCTGGCTGACGGGACGTTTAATGCCGGATTTCAAGACGATTGCGGACTTTCGACGTGACAACAAGAAGGCGATCCGGCGGGTGTGTACGGAATTTGTTGGGGTGTGTCGAGAGCTTGACCTGTTCTCAGCTACGCTGATAGCGATTGACGGTAGCAAGTTCAAGGCGGTCAACAGTCGTGACAAGAACTTTACCCGGAAGAGTGTGGAGCGGCGGCTGCGGAAGACGCAGGCGAATATTGACCGTTATTTGTCGAAGCTCGATGCGGTGGATCGGGAGGAGCCGGAGATCCGGGAAGTGACGGCGGTGGAGCTAAAGCAAAAGATTGCCTCGATGGAGGCGAAGATGGAGGAGCTCAAGCAACGCAAAGCCGAGGTGGAGGCGCATCCGGATAAACAGGTATCCCTGACGGATCCTGATGCGCGGTCGATGATGAAGTCGGGCGGCGGCAGTGTAGTGGGATATAACGTGCAGACTGCGGTTGACAGCAAGCACCATCTGATTGCTGCGCATGAGGTAACCGATTCACCGAGCGACCGGGGTCAGCTTTCATCGATGGCCTTACAAGCGAAAGCAGCGCTGGCCTCCGAGGCTTTAGAGCCGGAGGCCGAGGACGACGAGGAGCTGACCGTGGTTGCCGATCCCGGGTACTACAAGGGTGAGGAGATCGTCGATTGCTATGAAGCGGGCATCAAAGCTCTGGTACCCAAGGTGGATACGTCAGAGAGCAAAGCCAAAGGTCGGTATAGTAAGTCCGACTTTCGTTACGATGCAGACCGCAATGAATATGTGTGTCCTGCTGGGCAACGACTGACGTACCGATTCGACAGTGTAGAGAATGGCAAGACGCTGTGGGTGTATATGACCTACCAATGCGCATCGTGCCCGCTGCAATCGAAGTGCACGACGGGCAATGCCAAGCGTATCAAGCGTTGGGAGCATGAAGCGGTACTGGATGCAGCCGATGCCGAGCTGAAAAAACAGCCGGATGCGATGCGACAGCGCAAGCAGATCGTGGAACATCCCTATGCAACGCTCAAACATTGGATGGGATCGACCCACTTTTTAATGAAACGATTACCCAACGTTCAAACTGAGATGAGTCTGCATGTGCTCGCTTACAATCTGAGGCGGGCAATCAACGTTCTCGGCGTACCGAAGATCATCGAACAACTGCAGACGGCCTGAGCGGGGTCGTTATCGCTATCATATCCGCATCAGTTCATCCTGAAGCCACAAACAAACTTATCTGAATTTTACTATGCAATTTTGGCGCGAATATGGGGATCTGAGCCTGCGGCATCAGAATCTGAGCAATTTTTCGGTCACCTGCTGAATTGAATAATAATCACCAGGTTCTTTTCACACATATATGGTCGCCCCCCGTTTTGTCAAACGTTCAATCGATGATAGTAGGCAGGTAAAGATTGCAGCCATATATTCGGACTTTTGATCAAGGCAATATGCCTCGTGCCCCTGATGGAATCTGCTGGCAGGCACCTTTACACCCTCTCGAGCTTTTCGCTCCCTGTGTGAAATAGGTTTAGCCTGCCACGGTCTGACCTGTCTTGCCATCATGTCATGTTCGCCTGAGCAATCGTGGAATGTTCCTGTGTTCTAATCTAATTCATGTTACGAGCGTTCATGTTGTTGCGAGTTCATAACCGGCATCGTAGTCACGTCCGTGAGCCAGCAATGCCCATACAACGCGGGCATTTTTGTTGGCTCGAGCTACCGCCGCCACGTTCTTGTGCCGTCGCTTGAGCATTTCTTTTGACCAATTGTCCGTAGAAGTCGTTTTGCGCTCGGCAACCCGTATCACCGATCGCGCTCCGTGGATCATCAACATTCTTAGGTACCCGTCACCCCGTTTGCTGATCCCCTGTAGCAATACCTTGCCCCCGCTAGAGTGTTGGCGGGGTACCAGTCCTAACCACGCAGCCAACTCACGACCGTTCCTGAAATCCTTTGCATCACCAATCGATGCTACCAGGGCAGTGGCAGTCAGCGGCCCAATACCGGGTATCCTGGCCAGCTTTTGGCTGGCTTCGCTGGATCGATGCCAGGCGTTAATCTGTTCTTCCAACTCTTGTATCTGGTGATGGAGTTCTTTCAAGTGAACCCATAAGCGGTGTAATAAGCCACGAAACACGTCCGGCAAATCGTTTTCACCATCTTCGATGATTTCCGGTATGCGTCGGGCAACATGACTTATGCCTTGCGGTACGGTAATACCGTATTCGCCGAGCAATCCCCGTATCTGGTTCGCCAACGCCGTCCTTGCTTTAACAAAACCCCGCCGGGCTCGATGCAGGGACAACACCGCTTGTTGATCTGCATCCTTGATCGGTACAAACCGCATATTCGGCCGTGTCACCGCCTCACATATCGCCTCCGCGTCCGCTACATCCGTCTTGTTCGACTTCACATACGGTTTCACAAACTGCGGTGCCATCAGCTTCACTGTATGACCTTGACCTTGGAGCTTCCGCGCCCAATAGTGCGCTGTCGCACAGGCTTCCATGCCAATAACACAGGGAGGCACTTGCGCGAAAAATACCAAAACCTGATTGCGCCTCAGTCGCCTTTGAACAACGTTCTCACCTCGTTCATCAACACCATGCACCTGAAACACGGATTTAGCCAAATCAATACCAACTGTCGTAATATCCATCTCGGTCGCCTCTCTCGTTAAGTGGTAATCACATTCACCACTTTGGCACATCAATGCCGATTAGTAGAGGGGCGACCATTCCATTACCCTCGGCCATAAGCAGCCGGTCACCGCAAAAAATAGCGCTGGATTTCCTGCATGCGGCGCTGATGAATTGTTGGGTTTGCAACCATAAAGGGGTGACTAAAGAACCCACCCGCTTCGCGGGTGGATTCTTTAGTAACAAAGGCTAAAGGGAGGGATTCTCACCTCAACTGATCCAGAGCAGTCCCGAGCGGTTCGAGAGTACATAGAGGCCTCGGATGAAGGTACGATCCCGCCGTTGCGACGGTGTTCGACGTGGTCATACTTTCTATAGTGACCTCTCCAAATTTGCATGATCTGAGTGTTCTAGTTTTACAGACCGCGCCTCGCCGGTGCGTGGTATCGCAATCCAACACAGATTCATACTTTCCTCGAGGGCAATGAGTGGATGGGCGCCGGTGACTGGCCGAAGCTCGACTCGGATTCTGCTCCGGCCTCGCAGCGAATCGAGCGATACCGCGACAAGCTGCTGCTGAGGCGCTTCGTGGACAAATTGCCCTGAACGCTTTTGTCGACACGACGCTTCACCATTCAATTCGCCGCCCGTCGTGAGCCCAGAATTCGCCGGAGTTTTCAGGCGTCAGACCGCGGATGACGTCGACCAGATAGGCGGCCGTCCGGGCCGCATCGAATAGCTTGTGCGCCGGGACGTTTCGCTGAAAAGGCCTGGACAGCGCCGTGTCCGTAGTACCCGGATGCAGCGCGGCGACGGAGACGTTCGACAGGGTTCGTCGCCATTCGATCGCCAGCGTTTTCAAGCACATGTTGAGCGCTGCTTTGGAGGACCGGTAGCTGTACCATCCGCCAAGACGATTGTCCTTTATGCTGCCCACTCTGGCGGACACGCAGGCGAAGACCGCCGGACGGCCGTGATCGAACTTATCCTGTGTGTGTTTGGCGAGCAGCAGCGCAGGCGCGGCGTTGATAGACATGTTCTTCATGAAAAAATCAACCTGAAGCTGGTGGAGCGATTTTTCCGGACCGCTGTCAACGTCGTGGAGCAGTCCCGCGGCGTTGATCAGCCAGTCCAACTCACCCAAATCGGACGCCCAATCCCGTATGGACGATTCACAGGTCAGATCGAGCCTCTGCCAACTGACCTTGGGGTGCGCTATAGCTGGTCTAGCGCGGTGGAACGTGGCATGTATGGAACGCACTTGCTCGTCTTCGAGGAGATTAGAGACAAGTGCACCGCCTATGCCGCCGGATGCACCGGTAATGACGACGTTCATGGTAGCAGGCTGTCGGACGACTTGGTGGTACGACGTGGCTCGCGACCATCGACACGCCGGCGGGTGAAAAGCCATCGAAGTAAGCTCATTAGTGTACTCGCAGGACTATACTGATTGGAACTTTAACCGACGATGGGTCTTGCGGCCGCAGGTTATTGTTTGGTCGGGAGGACTGGTCATCGTCCGCCGATCGCCGCGGTCCTGGTGTTTTTCCGCAAACCGAGGAGCTTGGCAAGGGCGCGGCCGGCCACGTTGACCGCAACGCTGGGAAGGTGCAGGTATTTGAACTGCCGGCGGCCGCTGGCGCCCCCTGGAGCTCCCTGTCCTTCGCCCGGTTGATCGCCGGGATCAGTACGAACAGCGACAGGACGAATTCCGCCAGCACCAGCGACGACGTCGGCAAGCCATCAGGCCTAAAATAATTTCCGGCGACCCCTGCTGCGAACGTTCCGGCCTGTTGGGCAGGGAGCCTGCCGAAGATCAAGGGTGCCAGAACGAACGAGAAGAAGAGCATGGCGCCCAGGCACGCCGTTGCAATATATACCGTAAGCGACTGCATAGGTTTTCTCGGAGATGTAGTCCTCCAAGTCGATGAAGAAGCTCGGGCGGACCGCCACAAGCCCCGGGGTGCGCGTCAATCTCTTGAGTCGAGTTTTTTCCCTGCCGGCGTGCACCAGCGGAATTATACAGCGCTATTCAGAAACAAACCGCCCGGTTGCTGACGTCGGCTGGGCAGATATCCTGTCAGCGTCACGCGCCCCCCAATCAACTTCACCTGGAGACCACGCATGAAATACATGACACGACGCCAGGCTCTTCGCCTTGCCGGTTGCGCTACCGCAGCCATCCCACTGACCGCGCTGCTCGGCCGCGAAACCCTGGCCGAGGACCTACCCCAACTGGACCCGGAAGATGACACTGCCAAGGCCGTAGCCTATGTCCATGCGTCCGAAAACCCTGAGCAGTTGTGCAGCAACTGTCACCTGTACACCGGCGAAGCGGATTCGGAATGGGGACCTTGCGCCATCTTTCCTGAAAAGGCTGTCAACGCCATCGGGTGGTACAAGTCCTGGGTAAAGAAGACGGTCTGACCTGCTTCGGGCGGGACGCGCGCACCTGAGCCACGCCCTGCCATTCTCGCTTCTTGGCCTCCTATTCGACCTTGCCGGCTAATAGAAGACCATTCTGTTGCTATGCATGACGGACCGGCAGAGCCCTATCAAGTCTCGCCGCCAAAGGCGGCGGTTCATACCTAAATTCAATCATTATGATTTGAGAAATCGCGTAGTCGTCTCTCGGCTAATTTGAACAGGTCCCTAGCGCACCGTGTCTGAGGCCCTTCAGAACAGGTGCAATCTCTTCATCGCTGACGACCGTGTAGGTGACCAAGTCGACGAATTCGGCC
>CAMYOI010000191.1 GCA_947259955.1 uncultured Gammaproteobacteria bacterium | reverse complement strand
CCATGACACGGCGTCGGGGAAATGAATATCCCTTAAAGGGAGTTGCTCCGGGTTGTTCATTAGGGCGTGGACATAGTTGCTACGCAACGCGTCTGGCGATGATCTCGTTTCTGAGCACTTCCAAAAGGTCGCTTCTCGTTGTGAGAAAAATCAGCGACATGGCGTGCCGCCGGCACAGTGTTTTCAGGTGGTCGTGACGCGCATCGAAACTCGCCGAATAGCCTTTCCGTACCTCTCGACCCCGGGTGTCGATGAAAGACTGGCTGATGCCGTCGGTGATCTTGTATATCCCGGCGGGCGGCAGCGCCATTTCGACCGGGTCCACGACGAAAAGCAGCCACACGCTGGCGTGTCTCGCAATCTGCACCAGGTGAGATTCGGCGCGTTCATTCCATCCGCGGAAGTCGCTGATAATGCATACCTGTGATCCGGGCCGGGCGACACGTCGCAATCTTTCCATGGGCCGATCCATGGCCGATCTGTCGCGCTCGCTGCGGCGCGCCGCCGACGTTACCAGCGCCTGAATAAATTTGAGAACCGCCGTTTTGCCTCTTTGTGGGCGCAGTTCCTGGTGCCGGGATTCGGAGAATATGAGGCCGCCTACCCGGTCTCCGTGGTGCACGCTGCTCCAGGCCAGAACCGCGGCGGCCCTTGCCGCCATTACCGATTTGAAGACCCCTCGTGTGGCAAAAAACATCGGCGCGCGATAGTCGACGCAGAACAGAACGGGGCGCTCCCGCTCCTCCTGGAATATCTTGGTATGCACGCTGCCGGTTCGCGCCGTGACCCGCCAGTCTATGTTTCGGACATCGTCCCCCGGTTGATAAAGCCGGTGCTCCTCGAACTCCATCCCGCGGCCCTTGTGCTTGGACAGATAGGTGCCCGCCTGCCTCGCCCTAATTCGGGTAAAGGGCAGCGCCAGATCTTCTCCGGCCCGGCGCAGCTTGATCAGCGCGGGCGCGGTAATCGACACGGCATCGTTCATGGCACGGCGATTAGCTGAAGCAGTTCACGGATAAAGTCGTCGGAAGTGATACCCTCCGCTTCGGCTTCGTAGTTGAGTAGGACCCGGTGCCTCAATACGTCGAAAGCGATGGTCTGGATGTCTTCTGGCGTCACATAGTCCCGGCCCGCCAGCCACGCGTGCGCGCGCGCGCACCGGTCCAGCGCGATTGTGGCGCGCGGACTCGCGCCATATTGAACCCATCTCTGGAGCTCCTCGGAGTATGGCTGCGGGTGGCGCGTCGCCAGAACCAGTTGAACCAGGTATTGCTCGAGAGGTTCGGTCATGTACAGGTCAAGCACTTCCTGCCGCGCCTCGAAAAGATTTTGCTGGCTCAGTGGAATGGTGACTTTGTCTGAATACCGTGCCTGCCTCTTCGCTTCGTCGCGCGCCAGGTGCAGGATTCGGGCCTCGGTATCGGAGTCCGGATACCCGACCTTTATGTAAAGCAGGAACCGGTCGAGCTGGGCTTCCGGCAATGGATAGGTTCCTTCCTGCTCTATAGGATTCTGGGTTGCCATAACCATAAAAAGCTTGGGAAGTATATGTGTTTGCTTGCCGACCGTGATCTGCCGCTCCCCCATGGCCTCCAGCAGTGCGGACTGCACCTTGGCAGGTGCACGATTGATTTCATCTGCCAACACCAGGTTGTGGAACAGCGGCCCGGCTTGAAAGACGAAACTGCCATCCTCCGGCCGGAAGACATCGGTTCCTGTCAGATCGACTGGGAGCAGGTCGGGGGTGAACTGCACCCGGTGAAAATCGCCCTCGATGCCCTCTCCCAGCACCTTGATGGCCCGGGTCTTCGCCAGTCCCGGTGCCCCTTCTACCAGTAAATGGCCGTCGGCCAGAAGTGCTGTCAGCAGACGATTGACCAGGACCGGCTGACCCAGGATTTGATTCGAAACGTGTTCTTTGAGCTGAAGGACGGTTTGCTGCTGACTCATACTTCGTTGAAACCCGATGTGAATCGGCGGAATATTTTACCTATCCCGCCGACGGTAGCCAGTTTAACTAGTTCCTGTCCAGAATACCCGTCATTGCGTATATGGTAGCGAAGCAATCCAGTGAAACAAATTGTTTGACTACGGCGCTGGATTGCCGTGTCCTGCCACGCTTCGCTCGCAGCTTCGGCGCGCTCCTCGCAATGACTCAAGCTTTTTCTGGACAGGAACTAGCCACTGCCATCCATTGGTTCGTTGCTGTAAGGGTCGACCCGCTTCTCCTCCAGCAGATTAAGCCCGGTAATCTTCCACACGCCGTCGACTACGCTCATCGTGATCATCGCATCGTAAAGGTTTTTTCGGGTGTGGATGTGGCCCCAGTGCCCGACGGTCCCCATCGCGCTCCACGTCGCGGTAACATCGTACGACAGCGGCATGTCGGCGTTCGTTTCGCTTTTAACTTTGAGCAACTCGACTTCCCTGACCCTGGCCTGGGCGCCGCCCGCCCGCTGGATCTGCATCGATTTTCTGTTCTGTAGATAGACGTCGACGAGCAGGTCACCATCCACGCTGATCGCCAGTTTGTCGTAGACATCGTCTTCTTCCCTAAAATCGAACGCCCGGTAAACATTGTCGAGCAGACTCTGCAGTACGGGTTTGACCTCCGCTTCGGGCAGGTTGGCGACAATGGCGGCGGGCTTGTCGATGCTTGTCCGGGCAAACGGATAGAAAGCCGCACCCGCGCCAAACAGAATCAAGGATCCTATGATCGCTGCCTTCCTTGTCAGCATTTTTCGGGGGTTGAACAATGCGACTATTCCGACAATCACCAATACCAGGGTCACGAGGGGTACTTGGATCCTGGTCATGCTCTCGTCCGCGCTGATCTGGGCGACGGTGGGCATCTGATAGTTCTTCAAAAAATTTGTCCACTTGTGGACGTTGTCTTGCGGATCGACGTAGCTCTGCAGCGGTCCCGCCGGATCGGTCGCGGTGACCGGTACCCGCTGGATCTGGTCGGTGAACAACTCCCAGTCGGCCGTCACTTCCCGCGGCAGGCCATCGGTGATGTAGGCAAGTATGACGCCGACTATCGCGGTGGATATCTCCAGGCGTTGCGGCTGATCCACGATTTGGATCCCGGTCGTTGCTACTTTGACAAAGTCGATGCGGTCGAGAATGGGTTTGGCCGGCTTGCCGTCGATGTTTACCGGGTTCTTTCCCAGCAGGAACTCGCCCACTCGTTGTTTCAAGGGTTCCAGTTCATCGCTCTCGATGAATTCAGTGCCGCGTAATCCCAAGTCGATCCAGTTTTCGAGATCTTTCACGCGCACGAGTATTTCATGACGCACTTCGTAGGGTTCGACGTAGAGGAACGACATCAGCGCGGACTTGTGGTGTCGCTTCAGGTTGGGATTGTCAAATTTGGAGTACCACGGGTCCTCCCAGTCGAGGTTCAATACAACCCTGGCACCGAGGTATCGAAAATCGATTACCGGGACCGACTTGTGATACGCGATGAATCCGATGGACACCAGGGCCCGTCCCTCCCCGTCCACCGGGGGCACGATCACGATCTCGTCCGGCTTTCCGGTAAACGGGAACTCGATCTCCGCGTACAGGACACGCTTGTCCTGGGGGGCCTCCGGTACCCGCTGGCGCGTATAGGGGTTGATCATGCCGGCAAAAGGTGATTTTCGATCCTTGCGCAGCCGCGGTTCGATCAGCTTAAATTGACCGGTCAGCCTCTCACCGTCGGCCACGACCTGTATCTTATTCGCAGAAAAATCCTCCTGACGCGTCTGCAGTTCCGGACGCTCAACCGCAGCGTCCTTCAGCCACGAATCCGGGACGAGCTCCTCGAAAGTTTTCAGATCATTGATATAAACTTCGAGAGCGACCCTGACGCGGTCGTCGAGAACGTAGATCTCGGCGATGTTCGGTGAGGTCTCCGCGCCGGTCAGGTTGATCCAATCCGCCCGCGACGGTGAATTGAACGCAAGGAACGTGAGCAGGAAAACGAATATGAACCGAAACGTCTTTGTCATTTGGAGCAAATGGTTTAACCCGGGCAAATAATTCGGGAGGTGACAGAATGCCGTAATTGCAACGTGGGACTGCGACAATTGTATGTCGGTCAGGGCCCTGGCCGGGCGTAAGGTACGGCGACGGGGGGCCGCTGCCGGTTTCCCGGTCGCTTGTGGTGTGTTGGAAGCCTGTGGGGTGGCCGCCAGCCGGGTGCCGTCGGTGCCCCCGGTGCAGTGAGGGCACCGCGCCGATAGGGTCCGTAGTACCACGGCGTTCCACCTAAAATCGTATTCGTTTGCACCACCGTGGTGGTGTTGCTGGCACGCCGCTCCGCCTCCCACCGCGCCTGTTCGGCCCTGGTCTGGTCCAGTTTGTCGAACTCCGCCTCGATCCGCTGCTGGCGCTCAATGGCGGCTTCGACTTCCTCCTCAGGAGGCGGAGGCGGTGTCTCGATTACCTCTGATTTCTGGTCCTGCCCGGGCGGTATCGATGAGTAGGTGACGTCTCCTTCTTCGTCAACGATCTTGTAGATGTCTTCGGCAAATGCATTGGGCGACACAAACACAGCCCCGGTCAGCAAACCCGCAACGAGTGAGTCTCGGCCGTGTTTTATAATAGTGGACGTCAACTTGTTTGTACTCATTACCACTCTCTTCTACCGATTATGACAAATGACTTGCCGATGGGTGCGCCGGAATTCAAAACTCCTTTCCGATGGCAAAGCCAAAAACTTCTTCATCTTCTTCGTTTTCAATGAAATCCCTGTGAACCTGGGGGGACAGCAGCCAGCCGCCACCGAGTTCGAATTCGTAGCCGAAACTGAGCCTGGCGGTGTTTTCCCGGTCCGGCCCCGGGTCTTTTCTGCCCAGGCCTGCGCCAATGAACCAGCCCTTGTAAGGATGAAAACTGGCGAATGCAATTAACAGCGTGGAATCATCCACCCTTACGGCACGTTCCACCAGCGCACCCACGATCCAGGACTCGTTCAGTCGATACCCATACTCGATACCCGCGGTTTCGAGGTTTTCGCCTTCGGCACGAGTGGCACCAAGAAACACAGACAGAGAATGCTTGTATTCATGCTTGCCATGGTTCTCTTCGCCGGCTTCGCTCGCCACCGCCGCCGCCGGCAATAATAAGAACGCCGTCAATCCCGTGAACACGTGCAATATGAATTTTAGAGGCATTGAATAGACCTGTATCTCGGATCGATAAGTGTACCGGATCAATCGCGGCGGGGCGCCGCTCCTACTCTGTAGGAGGCGCGCCCTCGCGCCGATTGTAATCAAAACGACATGCAATAGTCGATTGATCAGAGGTTGCTTAGTTTAGAAGGAAGTTGAAATGCGTCCGTTAAATCTGTATTCAACAGGCTTGTTATGAATAGCGCAGTGAAGTGGTCCTGCTCGGGCCGCTTCCGGGGAAGATCGCCCGGGCAGGGCCAAACCGGTGCACGTCATTACCCGGGTCGTCATGCGCATGCAGGCCTGGCTGGCCTACCTCACCAGTCCCTAACGGCCGGCGAAATCTCTTTCTATCGATTCTTGAAGAATCGCAGGATGAGCAGAAAGACGATGGAGCCCACGAGTGCGGCGACGATATCCTCCAGGCTGACCGAAATATTGCCGAGCCCCAGGTCGAGACCCAAAATCCCGAACAGCAGGCCGCCGATCAGCGCACCGATCAGACCAATGCCAAGATTCGTGGCAGTGCCGAAGCCTTTTTTGCTGCGTTTGACTATGGCACCGATCAGGGTGCCTGCGATTGCGCCGACCACCAGCCAGACAATGATTTGATCTACAGAGATATTCATTGGCAACTCTGCCTGTGATAAATAAATTCCGATAACATGTTACTCGATAACACGCGATTCGTGCTCTCCCGGATAAGGGTCATGTATCCTACTTGCCCTTCCTCTTTTTATCCTTGTCTTTCTTTCTATCCCGTTTGGACACGTCATCAAGTTTTTCTTCCAACCGCTTGCACACGGTTCGCAGCACGGTCAGCCGCGCGTGGCGCTTGTCGTTGGCCGCAACCAGGTACCACGGCGCGTAGCTGGTGCTCGTCCTGGTAATCATGTCGTGGGTGGCCTGCTGGTAGAGGTCCCACTTCTCCCGGTTCCTGAAATCCTCATCGGTCAGTTTGTATTTCTTGTAAGGCGTTTCGGCGCGCGATTCGAATCGCTGGAGCTGTTCATCGGCATCGATTTGCAGCCAGAACTTGATTACCGGGATGCCGGCCTGGTCCAGTATGGACTCGAAGTCGTTGATTTCCTCGTACGCGCGCTGCCATTCGTTTTCTTCGGCAAAACCTTCCACGCGCGCGACCAGTACCCGGCCGTACCAGCTGCGGTCGAAGATGACGATCTTTCCCGCCGCCGGAATTTCGCGCCAGAAGCGCCATAGATAGTGCCGCGCAAGTTCTTCATCGGATGGGGCCGCGATCGGAACCACCCGCACGGACTGGATGGGCATTGCCGCGGTGAGGCGCCGGATGGCGCCACCCTTGCCCGCCGCGTCGACGCCCTCGAATACCATGACGCACGCAATCCCGGCGTCGACCAGTGATCTCGACAAGCCGTTGAGGCGAGCTTGCAGCTTCGCCAGTTCCTTCTTGTAATCCTCGGCTGGAACGATGGCCGTGAGATCGATCTGGTCGAGGACGTTTTGGCCCGTGCTGCTGGGGACAGATGTCGCGGTCGCTGGAGGAACGGGCGGTCCCGATTCGAGCCGGTTTTTTAGCGCCTCGGCAATGTGCCGGCCGACGGTAAGGTTCCGATAGCGCTGGTCGGTGCTCTCAATGATATTCCAACCCGTGTCCGGGTTGTTCGTGCGGCGTATGGTGCGCTCCACTACCCGCAAAAACTCATCGAAATTGTCCAGGATCTCCCAGTCACGCTCCTCGAACCGCCAGTGCTTTTTGGATTCTTTTTTCGCTCCCTTCAGCCGCTTCTTGAGTTCGCTCTCCGGGATATGCAGCCAGAATTTGAGCAGCAACGTGCCGTCGAGCGCCAATTCATGCTCGAAGCGCTCGATGTGATCGAGAGCGCCGTCGATTTCGAGTTCACTCCATTTTTCCGCCATGGCTCGCTGCACCACGAATGCGGGCCAGGCCCCCAGATACAACCCGGCACGGCCGTGCGGCGGCAAGCGGCGCCAGTAGTGCCACAGGACCGGCCGGTCGGACGTGCGTACGGTGTCCGCGCAACCGGGGCGGTCGTCTCCGGCAAGCACCACGATCAGGGAGAAGTCGGCCTCCTGCAGATCGAACTGCAGGTTCAGGAGCTCCACGCGCAGCTTGGCCACGGCTTCCTCGTATTCCTCCTTGCCGATGGTATTGCCTACCTCGGTGGCGGCGAAAAGACCGGTGTTGTTTGAGTTCATGGGGAGCGTTTACCCCAGCGGCACCTTTACCAAATTCTTGTTACAGTGACGTATTGACAATGTCAATACATATATTTATGATCTAATTCATGGATGAGCATTATGTGCTGAATGGAATCAGCTTTCTCTGGGATCGCGCAAAAGCGCAAGAAAATTTGCGTAAACACAGAATACCTTTAGTACGCGCCTCAGAGGCTTTCTTTGATCCCTTTCTGCGCGTTGTTGATGCGAGTGCCGGCGATGAAACACGTGATGCCATTATCGGAATGGATTAACGATGGAACCTCTTGTGTGTAGTGCACATCTCATTCGAGAACGAATCGGTTCGACTCATTTCGGCCCGAAAAGCGACTAACAGCGAACGGCGCTTGTATGAAAACTGAAAAGCTAAAATCTCGGCTCAAAAGAGACCGCCCTATGGTTTCAGTGACACTTCGGATGCCTGAAGATGTCATCGAAGATCTTAAGCGCATTGCTCCATTGCTGGGTTTCTCAGGTTATCAACCGTTGATCCGCGCCTATGTTGGACAGGCCTTGCGCAGAGACCTTGAGCGCGTTGATACCGATGCGGTTTCCGGATTAGTAGCGAGTCTCAAGAAGCGCGGTGTGAGTGCGGCAGTCATCGAGGAAGCTCTAGCGGAGGTACGAGGATAAGTTTATTCAAAATCGGCGCGAGGCGCGCCTCCTACCGTAGGAGCGGCGCCCCGCCGCGATTAATCAGGGACTCCGTATATTGTACAAAAATGTTAGCTCGGTGACCGCGTGAACTCCTGACGTAGGAAGGCACGGCTGCAATCTACCAATACGATGGTCAGATGGAGCGAGTCGAGAAATCCGTCTGTGAGTCTGAGAATTGCCTACAAGCGGCCCTCCATTGACGTCAGATGGTATGGGCCGCCTGTGACTCGACGCTCTTCTTGCGATCGATGTCTTGGATTCAAAGGGAATTCAGCGATGGCCGAAGAAGTGCTGATGCTCAGCTTCGCAGGGTTTCGGACGCCAGTTCGCCGAACAGCTTTCGATAGTCGGTGGCGAACTGGGAAAGGTGTTGAAAGCCGAAGCTCAGGGCTGTTTGCGTCACCGTGGTGTCCGCGGGATCGGCGGCCAGCCGGGTCGTCACCCAGTTTTCGATCTGCGCAACCGCATGGGGGGAGTCCAGGCACGGATTGCCGCGGCAGAGTTCACTTCAAAGAAAGTTCGAGTAGCGGAGAAAACCCGCGCCTTCCGGGGTCTTCATTTCCAGCCGGGCGGACGTCGCCGGGGTGGCGTCACCCCCGCGTCGACGCTCAGAAAAATGGACCCATTTATGCTCAGGGAAGCGGACCCATGAAATGCGCAGAAGAAG
>CAMYOI010000190.1 GCA_947259955.1 uncultured Gammaproteobacteria bacterium | reverse complement strand
TCATGTTCTCCGGGGTCTTTAATTATTTCCTCACAGAATCCGGGAAGAACACGATAAGTTCAAGAAAATAAACAAATTTAAATCGAATTTCACCTCATGAGAATCGGTGGACCACTACAGGTGTAATAAATTTGGACCGTGTTTTGTCAGGAGGTTGAAACGCAAACATCAAGGATACGGCGATACGTTTTTTATTGACGAAGTGTTCGTAAAGATCAATGGAAAACAACAATACTTATGGCGCGCCGTCGATCAGGACGGCGACGTCGTTGATGTTTTTCTCCAATCTCGCCGCGATGGAGCCGCAGCGAAGCGTTTCTTCAAGCGGATATTGAAGATCAATTGCCGTGAGCCCAGACGCATCGTCACCGATAAGCTGAGAAGTTATGGAGTAGCGCATCGCGAACTGATTCCGGAGACTATTCACGATACATCGCAGTATGCAAACAATCGGGCGGAACTGTCACATCAGGGCACCCGAGTTCGAGAGCGAGGTATGCGTCGTTTCAAATCGATACGGCAAGCGCAAAGTTTTCTGGGTGTCCATGCAGCAATTTACAATCTCTTCAATCTGGGTCGCCATCTGGTATCGGCCAGCCAGTATCGATCACTCAGGGAAGAAGCGATGTCGGCCTGGGGGCAAAAAGCAGAGGTCTAGAAGAAGTGATCATTCCTATATTGATGCCTGGAAAAGTTAACTTGCCAATACCCTCGGCCGCGCTTTGGATGCGTACAAAACCCAGGGAACCCCCGACTCTGTGGGAATTATCACAGACGTAGGAGTTCAAAAGGCGCAGCATACGTCTGAAGAACGCAGGAAGCTTGCTGGTTAGTTATGGAGTGCAAGATCACATTGCGGTAGAGGCGTTCAAGACCACAAATATAGGAGTACATTATGGCCGATCTAAGCAGTTTTTACGATGAATACACCTACGTAGACAAATCTACTGGGGCAATAGTTAAATTCACCGCCAAGGCCGATGAGGCCATGGTGGCCTTCCCGCCGCCGATGGGCGAGGATATGACAAAGGCTTTAACCGAAATACCGACACTGTCAATCAGCGAAGGGATAAACGCCAAGCTCGGTTTCGCAGCAGTTCACGTCGAACAAAGTGGAGACGAAAACGCCATGGCGCGGACGCTGGATTCGACACCCCAAATCACCCATTCTGTTCCAGTGATGTTGGATGAAAACGGTTCAGCGCGGTACTTCGTCCCCAACCAGATTACTGTGCAGTTTGCTCCGGAGACCGATGACAGTCGCGCACGCGAACTCATCGCGCAGCTCGGGAGCAGCGTCATTGTCGTACAGCGCACGCCGGGTTACTACACGGTGGCGGTTCCGCCAGACCATGGTCTGTTCGATACCATCCGGCGTTTCTCTGAGCTGCCA
Source organism: uncultured Gammaproteobacteria bacterium (assembly GCA_947259955.1). Lineage (GTDB taxonomy): Bacteria > Pseudomonadota > Gammaproteobacteria > Arenicellales > JAANXG01 > JAHEKE01. The sequence goes on along the minus strand of CAMYOI010000190.1, from coordinate 9,577 downwards.
GAGGTCGCCTTCGCTGAGCCCAGCGAAGTGAGTTTCAACAGCGAGCTTGAGTACTTCCCAGATGATCCCGAGTTTGGTCAGTTGTGGGGTCTGCACAATACCGGCCAGACGGTGAACGGCACAGCCGGGAGCACCGATGCCGATATCGATGCTCCGGCCGCCTGGGACATCACCCGCGGACACCCCGACGTCATCTGTGCGGTGATCGATACCGGCGCCGATATGGATCATACCGACTTGGCAGCAAATATTCTGCCGAGAGGTTCGGAGGACTGGGACTTTGCCGATGCCGGTGATTCCGTGCCCGAAGACCAAGCCGCGAACAGTCACGGAACACATGTTTGTGGAACGGTGGCTGCGGTTGACAACACTACCGGGATAATCGGAGTCGCCCCGGAGTGCCGGCTGATGCCGCTTCGCGTTAACCTGACAACCGGCATGAACCAGAACCGCGCGGACGCGATCAATTACGCAACGGGCCAGGCTTTGGCGAACCCAACCCGTCGCTACGTCGTCAATTGCAGCTGGCGCATGAACGGCGATCATGCCGGAGTGCGGACCGCGATCCAAAATGCGGTCGGTAATAATGTGGTTGTCGTCTTCGCGGCAGGAAATGGAAACCAGAACATTGACGTCACACCGCAATACCCAGCCGTGTATCCAGATGTCATTGCAGTAGCCGCAACAGATCAAAACGACCAGCGATCGGTCTGGAACTTAGCAATTAATAGTGCATCTAATTTCGGTCGTCTAGTCGATGTGGCCGCGCCAGGTACGAATATCTGGTCAACGACCCGCAACAATAATCGCGGGTTCCTTAACGGTACTTCGATGGCCTCACCGCATGTCGCAGGCCTTGCCGCATTGGTTTGGTCGCGGAATCGCTGCTTGTCCAATCAACAGGTTCGCCAGATCATCGAGGACACCTGTGACAATGTGGACGGGTCGAATCCGTCGTTTGTGGGCTTACTTGGCGCCGGCAGAATCAATGCCCGCCGCGCCCTATTGCGGGCGTCGGCGGGGCCCGCGATTCTCAGCGGTACCAACACCATCCAACAACTGAGTAATGACCGCTTTGTCGACGCCCACGAGCATGCCGGTGAGGACTTTCGACTGGTGACCCGTACCGCACAGAACAACGACACTCAGCGGTGGGTGGTAACGCCCGTGCCGGGACACTTGGTTACCTATACCATTCAGCATCTCAGCAACGGCCGCTTTGTCGACGCCCATGAGCATGGCGGAGAGGACTTTCGACTGGTGACCCGTTCCCCACAGAACAATGACACGCAACGGTGGGTAATCTCCGATGTCGGGGGCTGTGTCTATACGATGCAGCAGCGCAGTAGCCGCCGCTTTGTCGACGCCCACGAGCATACCGGGCAGGACTTTCGGCTGGTAACTCGGACCGCGCAGAACAACGACACCCAGCGGTGGATTGTCCGCTCCGTCTAACGGATAAGAAGATTAACCGGTATGCCATTCGCCAGCACAATGTGCTGACGGGTGGCGCGCTGGTCAGGATGCCAGGATCATAACGGGTAGATGACAGGTGCCAACACATCGTTTACCCGAAAAAGTGCCAGGACATCGTAGACAGTTTACCTGGGATTTGGAAGTGGTACCTGGATACCGTTGTAGTATTAGCGTAGTTTGTATTCAAATTCATCTACTTGAAGTTGGTCATGGAAGAGCTTGAGTTTCTGTTCTTTGACGTCGATGGTTGCCACGACATACTCGTACTGGAGATCGGGAGAGACAGAGAAACGCTCGCCAAATATTTCGAGTTTGCAGTTACTTCGAATGAATCGAATCAGGTGATAACACCCTGACCTGGGTTTGGAGAGGGGCGTATTTGGAGCAGGTTGCTTGGGTGGAAAGCGAAGTTTTCTGTTACCTGACTGGGCTAAAGTTTTCAGTGGTGTTCTTCCGTTCAACTTGCTGTAGCGATAGCGACTGTTGTGTTTATTCTCAAAGGCCAAAGCGCCTTCTCTGAGCTCTTGTTCGGTATGCAAGGGTACGCGATCAAGGAATTTTTGTTGGTAGTGGTGGTTAAACTGTTCTACTACGCCGTTGCGCCAGGGCTCTGACTGCGGAATGAACCAAAGTTCTATTCCATACCGGAGGCACAGTCGGATCAGTGGTCCCATTCCCCGTGGGTGGGTGGGACTGCCATAGAACACCATCTCATTGTCCACTTGCAGATGACGAGGCATTCCCAGTCGCCCCCAGATGGCCCAGAATGCTTGATATATGGCATTTCCACTGCGTCCCGACAGGGGTTGCGTACCACACCGACTGGTGGCCAGGTCAACCACGTTGATGCTGTAGAACCGCACCACTCCTGCCCCACCTCTCAGGTGGCGAGGACCTACGAAATCAGCCTGGTGACGAGCGTTGGGTACCTTTGCAGGAAAATTTGGGTAGCGGGCGCCGGTGGGCTCATAGCGCCCTGTACGCCGGTGTGTGAGATCATTGCGACTCAGGATACGGTTGATGGTCCGAAGTGACGGCAAAGGTTGTATGTTCTGCTCTTCAAGCTCCCATAATATGGCCTGGGCACCACAGAACAAATCCTGGTTGTACAGACTAAGACGAGTCAATTTGACAATTTCCTCAATCTCTCTGGCCGTTCGCCGTGGACTGGTAAGAGGGCGTCTCGACCTGTCACGATACCACTGTGGATCAGTCGCGTCGTAACGTTCCAACCATTGATACAACCAGGGCTTGGTTCGACCAAGGGAGGTGCAAATACTCTCGGGGCTTTCACCCTCACGGTATCTGTGAACCGCCTGCCACCGTTCTTGTTCAACCGTTTTTTTTCATGAATACCTCGAAATAAGTTACGATGTACTCATGGCAATAGACCAGCTACCTATCTGATATTTTAATCACCGAATAAACGATGTCCTGGCACAAAATCAAGTAAACGATGTCGTGACACTTATCACTTAACCATTGAGGTCACACAGAAGCTGTTAACGAATGTCGGCTTAGGAGGGCTGCTGGTACCGATCCGGTGGGGAAGCTCAACCGCTATCTGCAGCAGATGGGCGCCGTATGTGGTTGAGGATATGCTCTTGCGCTGCGGCACGAATAGTTGATTGCTCCACGATCATTACGACGTGGCCACCACGCTTGAACGAAACGAGTTTCGCGTGCGGAATAGTCGAGACTGAGAACTCGGCATTGTGATAGAGCTGTAGCGTGTCGTCGACCGCATGGAATATGAGAGTCGGCGCTGTTATTGCAGCAATTCGCTCGCCCGGCAACATGCCCTTGTTATCAAAAACGACACCGGCGGATCGCAACGATGCTGGATTCATGTAGTCGATTATGCGTTCTACCAATGACCGCTGGGCGGGAGTAAGGCTGGCAATGACGGCATCGCTGGCACCCATCAGCTCCATGAACTGCCGCCTGGCCAGCTTGCTAATGGTCCAGTAAGGCAAATCAAACTTGAAGACAGACGTCAGTATTTTGCCCTTGCGGTCGGCCTGTGCTTGATCCAGCGACGAAGAAGACGCGACACCGCAGGAGACCAGTGTCAGGGAGGACACGCGCTCAGGGTGCAACGCGGCGAATAGCACAGCGGAAGGTCCGCCGTGGGACATGGCAACGACTGCGACCCGATCTATGCCCAGATGGTCTAGCAAGTATTGGTACGCATGGGCCTGATCGTCCCACGACGCATCCTCGCGGAACGTCGAGCGCAGATATCCAAAGCGCGAAGGCGTAATCCAGCGGAAGTCCTCGCCCAAAACGACATGCGCAATGAGTTCGCCTTGATCATAACCGCCGCCGCTTCCGTGAATCACCAGGACGGTTGGCCCGGACCCACGTTCGGTGTATTCGATGTCTCCGTAAGGAGAAGGTATGACGGTGCCCCCAGCGCGGACCCGTTCATACTCGCGCATCATTTCAGCACGATACACCGCAAAAACAAAAATCACCGCTACGATCAATACTGCAACGGTCGTAAGCAGGATATACTTCAACATTGCCCTAGTGTGTCATAGTGATCCTACACCAGCCGACCGATGAGCATCTTCATCACCATTGTGCTGGTTATTGCCGGTGTCATGGCTGGCTTACAAGCCTGGCGTTGGTCCGACAACCGACACGCTGCTAAAGTTTGGGCAGACCTCGAACGACTGGAACAGCATCCGGCTTCCACTTTCGATCCATCCATCGTGGAAGACCTTCCCGAGCCTGCCCGTCGCTATTTCTTGTATACGATTAAGGCCGGAACGTCAATTCGGAAAGTCACCGAAATCCTAATGAGTGGGGAGATCGGTCTTGGTACGCAAGACAAGCCGAGCTACCTGCCAATGCAGGCCAAACAGATTCTGGCGCCACCTCACGGCCTGGTCTGGAACCTCAACGCTGGTCGAGGACTGATGCGCATTTCCGGCTCCGACGGTTTCGATGGCGAAACATCGTGGGTACGCTTCTGGCTCATGAAGACTATCCCAATCGTCAGAGTGGGAGGGTCGACTAATCATGCACGAGCAGCATTAGGACGCGTTGTTGCCGAGGCCGTTTCCTGGACGCCTGCCGCGCTGCTGCCAGATCATGCTGTTTCCTGGGAAGCGGTGAGCGCAGATGTTGCCCGTGCAACGGTCAACTACAAGGGCATGGCGCAAACCGTTGATGTCACAGTGGCCGACGATGGTCGTCCAACAATGGTAGTCATCCCGCGCTGGAGTGATGCGAATCCCGAAAAGACTTACCGACTACAGCCGTTCGGAGGGTTTCTATCGGAGTTTCGGGATTTCGATGGTTACAGGCTGCCCACCCACGTCGAGGGCGGTGATTTCATCGGCACGGAAGCTTATTTCCCCTTCTACAAAGCGCAAGTCGACCATCTGCGTTTCGTTGCTTGCCGAAAACTCAGAAGAGGACCTTCCTACACACAAGCTTGAATGACTGTGTGTCCCGAAAAGCCGTGTCGATTGTTTGTGTTGATGTTTTTGGCGATGTCGGCCATCCTCTAGGCCATGCTTCGACTGGCCCATTTTGTGATCTCGCCGTTCGCTTCCAGCGTGCGGACTCGGCTGTCTCTGCAGTTGGAGATTGCGGCGCTACGCCATCAGCTGTCCGTGTATCAGTATGAGCAACGCCGACCGCGCATCACCCGGGCCGATCGGCTACTTTGGTCTATCGTGGCGCGGCTATGGTGGGATTGGCGGCGCGCGTTGTATTTCGTTCAGCCACGGACGGTAACGCTTTGGCGGAAGCAGCGTTTTCGTGACTACTGGCGGTGTCTAAGTCGGATCGACCTCGGAGGTCGTCTGCGAATCGCTCCGGAGTTACGGCAACTGATCAGACGCATGTGGCAAGCCAATCCGACGTGGGGCTCGCCGAAGATTGTTGCCGAACTGGCGAAGCTTGGAATCGACGTTGCGAATTCAACGGTAGAAAAGTATCGGCCAAAGCGAGTCGGACCTCCGTCGCCCACGTGGAGAACATTTCTCGACCAGCATGTTCGAGAGCTGGTATCGATCGATTTCTTCATTGTCCCGACCGCGACGTTTCGAGTGTTGTTGGTCTTCCTCGTGCTGGCTCATGACCGACGACGAATCGTTCACTTCAATGTGACGGAACATCCCTCGGCGCAGTGGACGGCACAACAGTTCGTCGAAGCGTTTCCGTTTGGTAGCGCGCTCCGTTATCTGATTCGGGGCGGCGATGGCATATACGGCGAGCGCGTTACGTGGAGGATTGAAAGGCTGGGTATCGATGAAGTCGTCACGGCACCTGCTTCTCCTTGGCAAAACGCCTATGTGAAACGAGCGATTGGGACGCTACGCTCGTCGTATCTGGATTACTACCATCCGTGGCGAACACACCAGTCCTTGGATCGCGACGCGCCGGACGGTCGTCCCGTACGAGCAGCGAAACCCTGCAACGTTGTTGAATTCCCGGCCGTCGACGGCCTTCACCATGTCTATATTCCGAAGGCTGCATGAGTAAACGGGACGCACAGGGCAACAAGATTTACGCTATATGGGCGAGTTTCCCGGCGTTGCTGTCTACAGCCTTAATGATTTCTTGCATTGTGTCCACTTCTCTTTCCTCAAAATAAACTTCTTCACACTGACCACAAACCTAAGCAGGGACGTTGTCGAGGCTGATATGGATGCCCAGATGATCGATATGAAATGGAGCATTTCCGAGCTTCATTTCACCCTGACAGTACATACACTTCATGAACCGATCCTCATTCTATAGTCGTCAGACCATTGGTTTTCGTCTGGAATATACGCCGAAATCACAACCAAGTAATCGTCTTTCGGGGTACAAACGATATGTATCGGTCGATCGTCTGCACCTAAAGCTAACATTAAGCAACCATGTCCTCTAACATCTTCAGGATACTCTTCTATGATTTCACCTTCCTGCAGCACTTTCCTAATGTCGGATGTAGAAATCATTCTATTTGCCCGGAACATCTGTCGCACTGCGTGTGGGAGAAAAAGTATCCGTTGAGCTGCTCGCCTGCCTATTAACTACTTATTTCCTCCCCTATTTTCCATCGTGCACGATTATACTGCAGGCCGCAATAGCTGTCGGGTATTCCCGGGCCTGACCACCGAAGCCGTGAAACGCGCCTATGCCCGCGCCGTGCGCCGCGCCGCCATTAAGGACCTGCGCTTCCACGATCTAAGCCACGAAGCCACCAGCCGATTGTTCGAGAAGGGCCTCAACATCATGGAGGTCCCCACCATTACCGGCCACAAAGACCTGCGGATGCTGCGCCGATGCACGCACCTTAAAGCAGAAGGTTCAGCCAGAAAGCTGGGATAGCACCAACTCGACCTGGGTTTGCTACTTTCGTCGCAATGGTCAAACAAAGGCACATCAACTGGCTGCTTACAGGTTTACAGCAGTCCCTCGACCAGCACTCAACCATAGACAATATAAGCCTTGACTGAACGACTCAGGGCGTGAAGCAGCCTGTCGCGAGGCGATCTGGAAACGCATGCAAATTGCCTCGAAGCCGTCATTCGGTTTATTCGACCTGAGGGCCGGAGATTGCCCTAAAGTTTGGTCACAGGAAATATTGCTCAGCTCGGGCCTGTACAAGTATATTGACTCAATGAGTATGAGGTTGCTTCCTGAACAATGCTGTACAAAAGCGTGATGACACTTATTGAAAGCTCCGATTAAATGAAAAAAACTGGTCTCGATGCGGCCGATATTCGCATCCTCAACGCGATCCAAAAACACGGCCAACTGAGCAAAACCAAATTGGCAGAGATCGTTAATTTATCGCCTACGCCGTGTTGGACCCGATTGAAGAAGCTGAAGGCAGCTGGCTTCATACGCGGGTATCGTTCGGAAATCGCGCTCGATCGTATCATTGATTTTACCCAAGTCATTGTGACCGTTTCCCTAGCACATCATCGCAAGTCTGATTTTGATCGCTTTGAGTCCCATATCAGCGGGTTAAGCGAGGTGGCCGAATGCGTCGCCACAGGTGGTGGTATGGACTATGTCCTTAAAGTATTCAGCCCAAGCCTGGCGGACTTTCAGAACCTAATGGAATCACTGCTTGCAGCTGAATTCGGAATCGAACGCTACATGACCTACATCGTGACGCGTGATATTAAATCCGAGCCTCCCGATCTTGTGAAACTGATCTCCAAAACCGACATGTGATCCCGCGCGACTGATCGGTCTGCGAGATGCCTAAGAACAGTCCGTTCGGTCTTTCGCCTAGGCTTTTTTTGGTCCGAAATCAGACTGTAGTGAATGCTATGTTTTCGCCCTCTTAAATAAATCTGCGGCTCGTCGGCCGTTGGTTAAAAAGTGGTGAGCAACATGGCGCAATTGGATGATTTCGGATTTGGTACTCAGATTCGCAAGTCTCCCTATTTCGACGCGACAGTCCGATGGGGCGCTCGCGCGTTCTCCGTCTACAATCACATGTATATTCCGCGTGATTTCGGAGATACCGAACAGAACTTCTGGAACCTCGTGAACGACGCTATCCTGTGCGATGTCGCTGTCGAACGCCAGGTGGAAATCACCGGCCCGGATGCCGCAAAGTTCACCCAGATGCTGACGCCGCGCGACTTGTCGAACCTATCCATTGGGCAGTGCAAATACATACTGATCACGAATGCCGACGGAGGTATTCTGAATGATCCAATACTTCTACGGCTAGGTGAAAACCACTTCTGGATTTCCCTCGCAGACAGCGACGTCTTGCTCTGGGCGCAGGGGGTGAATGTGCATTTGGGCATGGATGTTGCGATCCGTGAACCGGACGTTTCGCCGGCGAGAGCATCGCTGACCTGCGCTACTACTGGATGCGCGAACTGGATTTGGACGGTATTCCACTTGTCGTGTCGCGCACCGGATGGTCTTGTGAACTGGGTTATGAACTTTACCTGAAGGACGGGTCCTGGGGTGACGAGCTGTGGGAAAAGATCATGGCTGCAGGAATGCCGTTCGGCCTGAAACCTGGTCATACCTCAACCATTCGCCGCGTTGAGGGTGGCATGCTCTCGTACCACGCTGATGCAGATATCAATACGAACCCATACGAACTGGGTATGGACCGGCTGGTAAATCTCGACATTGAGTCTGACTTCATAGGCAAGGCAGCGTTGCGCCGGATTCGTGAAAATGGAGTCACCCGCAAACAGGTCGGTTTGCGCATCGAAGGCATGCCACTGAAGGGCCCCAACACTACTTTCTGGTCCATCAGAAAAGGCGGCAACATCGTCGGCAAAGTTACATCCGCCATCCATTCGCCGCGCCTTGAACAGAACATTGCTCTGGCGATGGTCTCGACCGATTGTGCCGAAATCGGTTCGGAGGTTGAGATTGCGATGCCTCAAGGGCCGGCTCGGGCCACGATTGTGGATAAGCTTTTCTTCGATCCCAAAAAGAAGATTGCAGCCGCCTGAACATTCATCCAAACAGGAGATCTAGGATGTCTGAACTTTCTATCGAACTGCATTGGCAGCGTTCCGCGCCCAATTTGCATTCGGCCAAGTATTCAAACGCGCATACCGTTCACTACAACGACAGCTGTGAATTACAGGTCGATGCCGCCCCCGATTGGGGCGGTGATCCGGATAACTCCAATCCGGAACAGGCCCTCGCGGCTGCGTTGTCCAGTTGCCACATGATGACTTTCCTTGCTTTGGCTGCGAAAGCCAAATGGCCTGTTGCGAGCTTTCAAGATCGCGCTGTCGCCTATCTTGGCAAGAACGCTTGGGGCAAGATGTCTGTAACGCAAGTCGATCTGCATCCTGTGGTGGGATTTGACACTGGATTTTCGGTTGATGCCACTGAGATGGAAGAGATGCACCAGCGGGCACACCGTTTCTGCTTCATTGCCAATTCGCTCTCCGACAGCGTTAAAATCAACATCGTGCAGGACCCAGCGAAGGTCTAGATCGGTGCAAGAGAACGATATTCTAGAGCGTGAATTGGATGACGATGGTGTTTTGCGCCTGGTCCTGAACGACTCTGGGCAGCGCAATGCCTTGTCCGAAGCGATGTTGGGACAGTTGGGCGCGACCCTTGCCTTCTGTATTCAAGACCCAAACGGTGTCTA
>CAMYOI010000189.1:7112-14481 GCA_947259955.1 uncultured Gammaproteobacteria bacterium | reverse complement strand
TCGTCCTTGCACCTCGACAGGTTTGGCATCGAATGCAAGTGAACTAATATGCCATCGGGAACTCAGAGATAGATCCGGCAGACCGCGTGTGCCGGCCGGGTCCGATTGCGACAAAACGATCCGGTCTCGCACCGTGACAGATTGGGTGCCCTCATCGATACTGAGAAAAAGATCGTGGTCAATTACGGGAAAATCCGCAAGGGCCATTACGGGAAACAACAAGTTAATCGGAAAAAAACGGTGAACTACAAACATACATTAAATTTGATCTGGTTGGTTTCTTTGTTTAGTGTGTTTTTCTGCGCGGCAGTTCAAGCCGCCGGCGATCTCACACCCCGCGTCCGGGCCGCCGACAGCGCGCTTCCAATCATCGAGCCGCCGGCGGTTATATACGTCGGTGAGCTGCACGACCAGTATTCCTATCATCTCAATCAGCTCGCCGTGATCAGTGCCCTCAGAGAGCGCGGTCTCAATGTCGCGATCGGACTGGAAATGATCCAGACGCCCTTCCAGCAGCCGCTCGATCAGTACACCGGCGGCGGCATCGATTTCGAAAGCATGCTTGAACACACCGAGTACTTCAAGCGCTGGCGATACGACGCCCGGCTCTACGAACCGATTTTCGAGTACGCAAGGCAACATCAACTGCCGCTCGTCGCACTGAACGCGCCAATTGAACTAACCGATCGGGTGAGCAACGTCGGCATACCGGGCCTCGACCGGGAAGATCGCGCCGCCCTGCCCGAAAGTCTGACCCCGCTAGCGCCACAGTACCGGTTGCTGCTCGAGCAGGTGTTCGAGGAACATCAGAAATCGGGCGACACCGGCGTGGTATTGGATCGTTTTATCGATGTGCAGAGAACATGGGATGAAACCATGGCAATGAAAAGCGCCGAATTCATCCGCGCTCATCCTGATCATATCCTGGTTGTGCTCGCGGGTGTACAGCATGTCGCCCACGGCTATGGCATTCCGGCACGCGTCGAGAACGCAGTGGGCCTGCCCGGCACAATCGTTCTTACCGAAAATGAACGCGAACGCATACCCGATAGTGCCGACGTGTTTCTGGAAGCGGGCGATGAATCCCTGCCCGAGAGCGGCCGAATGGGCGTACTCATCGATAGCTCCGAATCGGGAGCCGTGATTAACGGGTTTACCGAGAACAGTCCTGCCAGGGACGCCGGTGCCGAGAAGGCTGATGTCATAGTGCAGGTCAACGGACGGCCGGTGAACCGCTTTGAGGACATCAAGCTGGCGCTGTGGGATCAGCTGCCCGGTGACCCGGTCCAGATGGAAGTCCGGCGTGCCAAGGGCACCGTGACAAAGTTGTCGTTCGAACTACGCTAGTGTACCCCGGTGAGAAATGCGGGCTAGAAATAAGCCGCGAGCTGAAGAAACAGTCCCGGCCCGGTTGACAGAAACCGGCCGGATTCGCCGCCCGGTATCCCTCCAAACTCGGTGCCGTCAGGCCCAATGGGTATGCTCAACGAAGCAAGCAGAACGATGTCCTGGCGAACATCGGCCAGGGCAACGGCCTGGAACAGGGCACTGCCGTCGGAGATATTGACGAACAGGCCGGGCGTCATCAGCAGCAGGGGGGTCAGCTCTATCGTCGTACTTGCGGCAATATAGTGCCTTGCCAGCGTAAAAAGTTCGCCGCGTGCTAGGCGCATTATCAGATCAGGATTGAGTTCGAGCGCCTCGGGGCTGTAGTCACCGTTGCTCTGGCCGAATCCGTTGTAGAAGTACTCGACAACGCCGCTCATGTTCCTGCCCCAGCCGGTCCATGAGTGCGAGAAGCTCGTTACGAACTGCGGTATCGTGTCGTCGTCGGTATGCGTAATGACCAGGTCGCCGCGCCAGACGGCAGCGCCGATTTCCCGGTTGCCGCCGACGGCCGCCACCTGGTCAGCGTAGTGCTCCGCAACCAGCAGGTCGAATTCGCTGACGCCGCGGAAACCGTGATACTTGAACGCCAGCGTGCTCGCATCCGTCGCCACGTCTTCGGTTGCGAGGTCCCTGCGAACCACCAGCACACCCTGAAGGTCATCACCACCATCGAATGCATACTGACTATAAAGCATGTCGTCACCGGTTTTATACTCCCTGTCCACGGCGGCCGGGTCGAACGGATTGAAGAAATCCATCGGGGTGTATATCAAACCGTTACCCCAACTGATCGCCTGACGCCCGACGCGCACCGTTGAATCTTGGCCGGTGCGTCCCAGCCAGAGGCGATCGAGCCGCTGCACTAGAAAGTGGTCGTCGCCTTCCGCGATGACGCTGGTCAGGTCGAGCAAACGCCGGCGATCGGTTGGCGCCCGGTTGGCCAGGAACAATCGTTCCTCGGGCACGTCGCGCAACACCTCCAGGGTGTCGCCTTTGAACGATACGACCTGGTAGTCCGCGCGGGCGGACCAGTCACCGCGCCTCCAGCCCAGGTTCAGCCGCACATCGGCGCTGTGATCGATGGTACTGGCGCCGACCGCTTCGAAAAAAACGCTGTTGTCCGGATTGGATGTGCCGGTGAACCGGTACTTGAAATGTCCGGTGAGACCATAGTCACTTTGACCGTGCGCGGCGCCGAATCCCAGCGCCAGAACCAGCCCCAGGGTAAGCCTAGCGCGCTTCATCCGTGACGATGCGCCCGTCCACCATGCCGATCAACCGGCGCGCATAGGACATCACCCGCTGGTCGTGGGTGGAGATTACAAAAGTGGTGTCGTGTTTTTCGTTGAGCCTGACGAACAGGTCCATCAGATGCTCCGCCGTGACCGAGTCCAGATTAGCGGTGGGCTCGTCGGCAAGCACCATAGCCGGGTTCGACGCGATAGCACGCGCAACCGCCACGCGCTGCTGCTGACCACCGGACATCTGAGCGGGGCGGCGGTCCTCCATATCCTCCATCCCCACCTCGCCAAGGATACTCATAGAGCGCCTGCGGCGCTGTTCCGGATCGACGCCCTGTACCTGCATGACGAACTCGATGTTTTCGCGCGCCGTCAGCACGGGTATGAGATTGTACGCCTGGAAGACGAAGCCGATTTGGTGCAGCCGCATGTTGGCGAGTTCGGACTTGCCCAACGTATCGATGCGCTTGCCCGCCACCCAAACCTCCCCGCTGGTCGGTTTGTCCAGCCCGCCGATGGCGTTGAGCAGCGTTGTCTTGCCGGAACCCGAGGGACCCGAAAGGCAAACGAATTCGCGCTCATCGATCTCCAGATCGACGTGGTCGAGCGCCTTGATGGTCTGGTCCCCCTGGACGAAGAACCTGCATAGCGCCACGCAACGAACCGAACTCATGCGGCGGTCTCGCAGGCTACACACATATTCGATACGAAAATCATCTGTTTGTTGAAAATAGTCAGTAACGATTCATGCGGGATTCGTCGCCGGCCTGGCATGTGCGCTTGCGGGTCAAACCTTTGTCAACGCTTCGACCGGCTGATAGCGCGACGCACGCCACGCGGGCGAGAGGCCGGCCAGCAATCCCAGCACGATAACGACCACGTTGGTCGTTACCAGGTCCCGTATCTCAAGCGCTGGGTACAGCACATTGGCCACTCCCATCCACTGCATGGCCTCCGAAACTATCGACAGATCGATGCCGTCACTCAATGCCGCAACGCTAACAACGGCCAATAAATTTCCCGCGGCGAGTCCCACTGCCAGCAGCAGAAACGTTTCCAGCAAAACCTGCATCAGGATCATCGAAGGGCGCATACCCAGTGCCTGCATCAATCCGATTTCCCGGATTCGCTCGAAAACGGACATCACCAGGGTATTGACCAGCCCGAAGGACAGCGTCAGAAACACCACGATGATCCAGACCAGCACGAAACCATCCATGGTGGACAACATGGTACCCAGGTAAGCGTCGAGTTCATACCAGGGCAGAACCTCTCGCGCCGATCCCTCCAGCTGTTTCAAATGCGAAAGATCGCTGACGTCCCGGTAACTTTTGCCTAGAACGGCAATTTCGGAAATGCTCTCATCCATGTTCAGCATGGACTGCGCGTACCGTCGGCCCGTGAAGACGAACGCTTCCTCCAGATTCTCCAGCTTGGCCTCGTAGACTCCGACGATGCGAAATCCGCGATCGATGATCTCGTTATCCGGGTCCTGGCTCATGACGACGACCCGCCGCCCCAGCCGGGTCTCCAAATCGTCGATCATCTTACGGCCGACAATCAGACCCTTGTCATCCGGTGACCCGAGGAACCTTCCCTCGACGATATCGTCGGCGACGAACGACAATCCCGTTTCGGCTTCCGGATCGATGCCGACCAGGGTGGTGCCGCGGGTATCGCGTTCACTGGTGATGACCGCCGGCACGCGCACCCGACCCGCCCAGGCCACGACACCCGCTTGTGCCAGCGCGTCGAGCAACAGCTGGTCGGGCGGCGGCATGGAGTTTGCAATGCTGGGATCGTCGCGATATTTCGGGTGGTGGATCTGGACGTGGCCGGGCAGGCTGCGGACCGCGGTTCGCACCATATCATCCACCATACCGCGCATGACCGCCGTCATGAATAGCATCGCCCATACTCCCAGGGTGACCGCTGCAAGCATGATGATCGTTCGACGGTAGTTGCGCCACAGATTCCGCCAGGCAAGGCGAAACAGAACGGCGACAGGCATGGGCGTCATGCCGCCCTCATCGCCGCCACCGGCTGCAGCCGCAGAAGCTTTGCCGCCGGATAGATTGCCGCCGCAAGGCAGGCGAGAAATACAACCGACGGGCCCCATATCAATGATGCAAAGGACGCACTGGGATAGATGCGCCCGGGCAGGTTGAAGCGGGCCGACATCTCTTCCAGGCCCGGATAAGTGAAGCCGTAGAAGCCGAACCAGGAGACCACGGCGCTGCCGGCAGCCACACCGAGCAGAAGGCCCAGGCCCGCCATGATGCCGGTTTCCAGAAAAACCAGCCGCCCCAGGCGAATCGGCGCCAGACCGAGCGCCATCACGATGCCGAATTCCCGGGTGCGGTCGAGCACGGACATCAGCTGGGTGTTCAACACACTGAACGCCACGAGTACGATAAGTACCGCATACATGAACCAGGCGCTGGCCATGTCCGCCTGCACCGACTGCCTGAGCCCGGGTTGAAGTTCGTCCCAGTCGTGGACAACGAGTCCGTCAGCATCGACGATGGACCTCATCGTTGCCATCGCGGGTTCCAGCTCAAACAGGTCGGGCGTCATTACCACGATGCTGTGAGCCTGGTCCTCCATGAAAAATATTTCCTGGAAGTCTGTCAAAGGAATCTGCATGAAACTGCGGTCGATGTCGTTGGATCCGCTTTCGAAAATCCCGACCACATTCGCGATTCCGGCAGCAAACGAACCATCGCGGCCGCTGCCGAACAGGGTGAGCTCGTCGCCCAGACCGACTTTCAGATTTCGCGAGAGAGAGGATCCGATGACGGCCGCACGCTCATCTGAAGCTTTAAGAAACCTGCCTTGCTTCACCAGGCCCGGAAGGTTGGACACGCCGGGTTCGTGCGCCGGCTGGACGCCGACGACCTGCACGCCGAAGCTGCGTTCTGCACTCGATACCAACGCGAACGCCATCGCCCGGACGGCGACGTTGTTTGCAGGCATGGCCTGTCGAAGAGCGTTGGCCAGTCCGCCCGCTGCCGGTACGGTGGAACGCATGCGCGGCTCATCGATATAGCCTTCGGCCTGAACCTGAAGGTGGCCGGTTATTAGACTCAGACTGTTGTCGTACATCACTCTGTACATGCCGAATTGCAGGGAGATCATGAACACCAAAAGGATGTTGGAAAATACCATGGCGCCGACGGTCAGCCAGGTGCGGCGCGGATGCCGCCACAGGTTGCGCCAGGCCAGGCTGAGCGTGATGTTGTCAACGCGCATATCGCTGCGTCACCAGGATAGCGAATGATGACGCGGGACAGGTTTGTCCGGGCGCCGGACCGGTGCTGTATGCGGGTTGATCATTCACGCGGGTTTCGAAGGTTGGAATGGCTAAACAGCCGTTTGTCCAGATCGACGTCGTATTGCGCTTCGCTCACATCGATCTGGGTCCACTCACCCTCGCTATTCGCTTTTTGCATACGCTGCCGGGTTGCGATCGTGCGACCGCCCATTTCCGCGGTCGCCAGGGTGCGCATGCCCTTCACCAGTTCGCCGTCCTGGTCATGAAAATCGTGCGCTATCACGATGTGATCTTCCCGCACGTGCAGGGTTTCTTTGCCCCACACGACCGAGGCGTCTTCATGCGGTATCGCCTCTATCACGTACACGACCTTGCCCTCCGATTCGTACTGCTCCACGAGTGTATGATCGTACTGATCGAGGATGTCGTTGGATCGGGCCACATCGTTGTTGGTAAAATCGGAACCCATCCAGTTCTGACTCATCATGGATGACGGGATCTTGATGATCCGGTTGATTTTGGGGGAGTAGGTCCACATGCTTTTTTCGATCAACAGGGTTCCGTTGCCGGCATCTTTCTTCGGCGCCGTGACGCGAACCAGCGAACGGTTCTCTCCTTCCGTCCAAACGCGCATGGTCATGGCCCGCTCCCAGTCCGGCCGGTGAATGGTCATCGAAATTTTGGAATAGGAGGTAATGCCCCGCCAGTGGTCCCAGGCTTTGCGAATGATATCGGAGGCATCCGGTGCGCCAGCGGCGAATGCGCCATGGTTGAATAGCAATTGCGCGATGATGATCGTAACCCAAGCAATCCCGTTTGGCGGACTCGTCAGGATTCGCCGGTGGGCATCTTGTGAGGTGGGTTCTGGAGCCTCGTCCGGTTCTCTTGTTTTCATAAGATTCCCGAATAACCGGAATCCAGGTGCGTAGGACTAATACGAGCAGAAGATTGGTCGGCGATCACTGGTGTTACGGGTGCCCGCGTTGAGACTTCATTAGCGAAGATACGGCGGAAGAAAACAAGAAGACACTTGCTTTCATTCGTAAGTAAATGGGGTGAGCGATGGGGATCGAACCCACGACCACAGGAACCACAATCCTGAGCTCTACCAACTGAGCTACGCCCACCATAGTCTTACATCATTGCGCCGGTACAACTGGCGCGCCCGGCAGGACTCGAACCTGCAACCTACGGCTTAGCTTGCCACCACCACTTTCGTGGCCCTTTGCCAAGATACTTGGGCCAAGGTTCGTGGCCTGGACTATCTCTTCACCATCGCAGGTGCCACACGTATAGTCTCTACGGAGCCCCGCGATAACGGGTAGGAATGTAACCCATTTACTCGCAGGTTTCCACGGGATTGCCATCAGCATGACCTGTTAAGGTTTCCCCGTTACAGTGCGGTCCACTCCGCGGGTTCATATTCCCCGTAGAGGCTCCACTTTCACGTAAAGGCCGTTGCTCT
>CAMYOI010000189.1:0-7097 GCA_947259955.1 uncultured Gammaproteobacteria bacterium | reverse complement strand
CCCGTTTTTTTGGTCGGGGTAGAGGGATTTGAACCCCCGACTCCCTGCTCCCAAAGCAGGTGCGCTACCAGACTGCGCCATACCCCGGACGCTTTCAGCCCCGCCTACAATAAGGTTTCGGAGCCGCAAGCACAAGGGGCGCGACTATACGCGTTGACCTCGAACATCGTCAACGCAACATCAATCAAATGAGAGAGTGTGCGAGTGAAAAGCCAAATCATTGACGGAAAAAAGGTTGCCGAAGACCTCATCAACCGGATCAAGGAAGGGGTGGACAGACGATTGGCCAAAGGACTCAGGGCACCCGGCCTGGCCATGATCCTGGTTGGAGACAACCCGGCGTCAAAGGTGTACGTCCGCAACAAGGAAAAGGCCTGTGAACGCTCCGGGATACTTTCCATGATGCACCGTCTCCCGGAAAGCACGTCCGAGCAGGAGCTCCTCACCCTTATCGATCGGCTGAACGGTGACGCCGCCGTCGACGGCATTCTGGTGCAGATTCCACTGCCGCAGCATATAGACGCCGAGGCCGTTTTGAACAGCATATCCCCGGACAAGGACGCGGATGGCTTTCACCCCGACAATATGGGGCGTCTGGCGATCGGTGCACCGCGCTTCAGGCCGTGCACTCCCCGGGGGATCATGACTCTGCTCGAACATACGGGAGTCGAACTTGCCGGAATTGACGCGGTGATCGTCGGTCGTTCCAACATCGTCGGGCGCCCCATGGCCCTCGAACTCATCCAGGTCAGCGCCACCGTCACAGTGTGCCATAGCAAAACCAGGGACCTGCCGGGAAAGGTAGCCGCCGCGGACCTGGTGGTCGCCGCGGTCGGGCGGGCGGAGTTCGTCAAGGGAGACTGGATCAAGCCCGGCGCTATCGTCATCGACGTGGGCATCAATAGAAACGAGCAAGGAAAACTAGTCGGAGACGTGGAATTCGGCGCGGCGAGTGAGCGTGCGTCCTGGATCACTCCCGTGCCCGGCGGCGTCGGTCCGATGACCGTGGCATCGCTGCTCGAGAACACCTTCGACAGCGCCGAATCACGCGACCCCTCTTGAAACCCGGGCTTGGCGTTACTATTAAATGGGTCTCCAGGAATATTAACCCGTAACGGAGCCAGCGCAGAACTATGAGTAAAGCACAGACTTTCAGCTTCCAGACCGAGGTGCAGCAACTGCTGCACCTGATGATACATTCCCTGTACAGCCACAAGGAAATCTTTTTAAGAGAACTGATTTCCAATGCATCCGACGCGTGCGACAAGCTGCGCTTTCTGGCATTGACCGATGACTCTCTCATGGAAAACGACGCCGAGCTTGGCGTCGACATCGATTTCGACAAGCGCGCCAAAACTATCACTGTCCGCGACAACGGAATCGGCATGTCCCGGGATGAAGTGGTCGAGAACATAGGCACAATCGCCCGATCCGGAACACAGCAATTCGTGGAGGCCTTGAGTGGCGACCAGGCCCAGGACAGCAACCTTATCGGCCAGTTCGGTGTCGGGTTTTACTCGGTGTTCATGGTTGCGGAAAAGGTGACATTAACCACCCGCAAGGCGGGCACGGATAAATCGGAAGGAACGCGGTGGGAATCCGATGGCGGTGGCGACTACACCCTGGACAATATGGAACTCGAGCCGCGGGGTACTGAAATCATCATCAAATTACGGGATTCCGAAAAGGAATTCCTGGACGGTTTTCGGTTGCGCAGCATCGTCGGCAAGTATTCGGACCATATTTCTCTGCCCATCCGGATGCGCGAGATGGACGGTGACAAACCGAAAAAAGAGGGCGAGTGGGAAACGGTGAACAAGGGGTCCGCGCTATGGGCAAGGCCGAAGAAGCAGATCACGGAAGAAGAGTACCAGACTTTCTACACCACGCTGAGCTACGACCCGGAACCGCCGCTGGCAACGATTCACAACCGCGTCGAGGGTAAACTCGAATACATATCCCTGTTCTATATCCCGTCCAGGGCACCGTTTGATCTGTGGGACCGTGAAAGACGGCACGGCGTCAAGCTGTACGTGCGGCGCGTTTTCATCATGGACGACGCCGAGCACCTGATGCCGGCGTACCTGCGGTACGTTCGCGGCATCGTCGATTCCGCGGATCTGCCGCTAAACGTTTCCAGGGAATTTCTGCAGCACAACAAGGCAATCGACAAGATACGGGGCGCCTCGGTCAAGAAAATCCTGAATGAACTCAAAAAACTGGCCGCGAAGGACCCTGAGAAGTATCTGGCTTACTGGGGTGAATTTGGCCGGGTTTTCAAAGAGGGCGTGGTCGAGGATCAGGACAACAAGAACGCGATCTCGGTACTTTTGCGATTCGCAACGACGAAGCAGAACGACGGCAAGCAAGCCGTGTCCTTGGACGACTATATCAATCGCATGCCGGCCAATCAAAAAGCCATCTACTATTTGACCGCGGACAACTTCACGGCGGCCAAGGATTCCCCCCATCTCGAGGTATTCCGGAAGCACGACATCGAAGTCCTGCTGTTGACCGACCCTATCGATGAGTGGGTTGTGAATCATCTGACCGAGTATCAAGAGAAGCCCCTGAAATCGGTGGCCAAAGGCGCCCTGGATCTGGATGATGTCGTTGAAGGCAAGGCATCCGAACCCAAAGACGAGGAGAAAAACAAGGCTTACGAAGAGCTGGTCGGACAGATCAAAACGGCACTGATGGACCGCGTCAAGGACGTACGGGTCAGCAACCGGCTGACGGACTCTCCGGCCTGCCTGGTGGCGGACGAGCACGATATCGGTGCGAATCTGGAGCGAATCCTGAAATCCGTGGGCCAGGATGCACCGACATTCAAGCCGATATTGGAGATCAATCCAGATCACCCCATCATCGTGGCGCTGAAGCCGGACAGTGATGACCTTGCCGATTGGGCCAACGTCCTGTTCGATCAGGCGGCGTTGAGCGAAGGCGCTCACCTGGCCGAACCCGCGGCCTACGTCAAGCGCGTGAACAGTCTGCTGACGGGAAATCTGCCGGGCGGCGGCTCACGCATCATCACCGACGTCTAGTTCGCAAATACGGGGTCAGAGTAAAGTTTCGTTAGAAATTTTACTCTGACCCCGTTTTCATGGTGGCGACCTTTTCCCCGGATTCCAGGACCCGGGCATCGCCGACCCAGTCGAGTTCCATGTCCCCCTGGTGGGCCGCGTTGCCATCCTTGTCCACGCAGTAACGCCCGAATACCACCGAGTCCTCCACGTATCCCGCGGACCCCAGCCTGGTGTACTCGAACAGAATACTGCGGTTGATAACCGCGCCGCTCTTTACGTGGCAACCGTGGCCGATCCATGTGGGACCGATGATTTCGGCGCCTGCTTCGATGCGTGAACTGCTGCCTATGTATACCGGACCCTCGACGTGGACCTCACCCCAGTCGACCGAACAATTGAGGCCTGTCCATACACCCGGCTGAACCTGCTTTCCGGGCATCTTGATATCCCTGAGCTTGCCGGACATGAGCTGCTGGTTCGCATCCCAATAGTCGCTCAGGCGCCCGATGTCCACCCAATTGAAGGGCTCGTGAATCGCGTAAAACGGCAGGCCCCTGTTAACGATTTCCGGAAACAATTCGCTGCCGATGTCGTACTGCCGCCCCGACGGGACGAGTTCGAGGACCTCCGGTTCGAAGATATAGATACCCGTGTTGACCAGGTTGGACCGCGCATCCCGGACCGAGGGTTTTTCCTGGAAAGATGTAATGCGACCATCGTCCTCGCACACGACCACACCGTAATTGGACACCCTGCTGCGCGGGACTTTGTGTACGCAGATGCTCGCGGCGGCACCCTTCTGCCAGTGCTTGCGCACCGCCGTCGTGATATCGAGATCGATGAGTGCGTCACCGCACACGACGACGAAGGTATCGTCGAAAAATCCGCTGAAGTCCTGAATGCGCTTGATGCCGCCGGCAGAACCGATGGGTATCGCGATAATTTTTCCCTCCTGGATATGGCCTTCGAAGGAATAACCGATGTTCACGCCCCATCGCCTACCATCACCGAAATAACGTTCGATCTGCTCGGGTAGGTGGCTGATATTAACCATGATTTCCGAAACACCGTGACGCGCCAGTTCTTCCACGAGATACTCCATCACGGGCTTACCCAGAATCGGCACCATTGGTTTCGGTACTTCGTAGGTTAGCGGACGCACGCGGGTGCCCTGCCCCGCGGCAAGGATGATTGCTTTCATATTGGAGATTCGCTTGTCTTGGACGATATGTTAAATGTCAGCTTCAATTATAGCGTCAACTTCCCATCCTGCCGCCGCCACTACGGATTATCGCAACCACCGCTGGCCGCGACGGTTTAAGCGGATCGAAGTGCCGCGCCGCCGCTTATTTTTCTTTGCATGCAAACAGGTTGATCAGTTCGTAGGCCACCGTGGCGCCTGCGAGGGCGGTGATTTCGGCATGATCGTAGGCCGGGGCGACTTCAACGATATCAGCGGCCACGATGTTCATCCCGGCGAAACCGCGCAGCACATTCACCAGCTCCCGCGACGTCATGCCGGCCACCTCCGGTGTTCCGGTACCCGGGGCGTAGGCCGGATCGAGCACGTCGATATCTATCGACAGATACAAAGGGTGGTCCCCGACCCGGTCACGAATGCGCCGGACGACCAGATCGATGCCCTCGGTCTGGAATTCATCACAGTGGATGACGCGGAAACCGAGTTCCGCGTCCTGCTTCAGGTCGTCGCGGCTGTACAGCGGACCGCGAATGCCGACGTGCATGGAGACGTCATCGACAAAAAGCCCCTCTTCAGACGCCCTTCTGAATGGCGTGCCGTGCGTATAAGGCGCGCCGAAATAGGTGTCCCAGGTGTCGAGGTGGGCGTCAAAATGTACCAGCGCCACGGGCCCGTGGTGATGATTGACTGCTCGCAGCAGCGGTACGGCGACGGTATGATCCCCGCCAAGGCTGACTATGCCTTTGACCTTGCCCAGCAGCTCAGTCGCCGAATTCTGAATCTGTGCGATGGCCTGGGTAATGGAATACGGGTTGCACGGCACATCACCGGCGTCGGCAACCTGCATCTCGACGAACGGTTCACGGTCGTAGGCTGGATGGTATCGTGTACGCAGGTGCCGCGATGCCTGTCGTATGGCCTGCGGCCCGAACCGGGCACCCGGCCGGTAACTGGTGCCGCCGTCGAACGGGATGCCCAGGATGGCGACGTCACAGCGTTCGACGTCGCGCGTCTCGGGCAGTCGCGCAAACGTCGATGGCCCCGCGAAGCGCGGAACGACCGTCCCGCTAACCGGGCCTACTGGCTTGTCATCCGCCATTTTTTCTCTCTCAAGGCTCTATCCAACGGTTCAAAGGATCCTGCAATCAATCGCGGCGGGGCACCGCTCCCACAATACCCTTTTCGGTATCGATTTTACGGTAGGAGACGCGCCTCGCGTGGATATTGATACACGTCGATCACATGATCTCAACTGGTAATGGCCCCCTAACCGGAACTCTCGGCGGAATACTTCTGCATCAGGGATTCGAGCGACTCCGATAACCGCTGCAGCGGTTCGGCGACAGCCTCTTTTCCGTTCTTCATCAGCACTTCGAGCTGCTTCTGTACGTTGGCACTGAGTTGGTCGTAGTGCTTCTGGGCGAGCTCCCTGCTCTCCTCCGTTTTGGCCTCGAGCTCCTCGATCAGCGCGTCATAATCGTCCTGCATCTGTCCCATCGCCTGCTCCGCATCGACACCCAGCTGTTCGAGGCTATCTTCCATCTCCTCCCGCTGGCGGGCCCATTCCTCGCCGTTAAAATAATTCTGCAGCGCTTCCGTCATTTCGTTCAGGGAACCGTGAGCGGTATCCACTGTTTTTCCTGCCTGCCAGGCCAGATACTCGAGGGAGTTGTTCAGGGCTACGAGTTCGTCGCCGTCGGACAACGCATCACCCCCGCTTCGGTCGTAGATTTCCACCGCCGGCGAGCCACCCCGTGTGGTCATGATCGCGGCAGAGCCTTTATGCAACACCTCGATCCTTTCATCCGAAACGGCAAGGTGTACGCGCGCGCCTCCATTCTCAACGGAAGTCTTCGCCACCTTGCCAATAACGACGCCGTCATAGACAACAGCGTTACCTTTGGCAACGGTCAGGTCCGTTTCGAACAAAACCGACAGCTGGGGTTCCCGGCCACAAGCCGTAACCAGGAAAACGACAATCATGGAAACAATAGTCCGACGGTTCATTCGCTCAGGCCAGGCTGACATCGTTCTTCTTCTCGATAATCTGGATGACGGAGGTGGTGTCGGCTTCACCCAGGCCCTCTTCGACCGCCCGGTTGATGCCCTCGGCGGCCAGCTTCGTGGCCGGTAGATCCATGTTCAGCTCATCGATGATTTCCATCGCGATCCGCATATCCTTTTTGTGGAGTTTGGCCTTGAATCCCGGCTCGAAATCCCGGTCCAGCATCCTCATGCCGTGGACTTCCAGCACCCGGCTGGCGGCAAAGCCTCCGAGCAGCGCCTCGCGCACCTTCCGCGGGTCCGCACCGCATTTCTTGGCCAACAACAGCGCTTCGGCCGCCGCATTGACATGCTGCGCGACCAGCATCTGGTTGCAGGTCTTGGCCACCTGGCCCGCGCCGATGTCGCCGACATGGACGATGTTCTTACCCATGACTTCGAACAGCGGTTTCACCCGCTCGAACACCGCGTCCTTGCCGCCCACCATGATGGACAGGGTGCCGGCCTTGGCGCCGATATCACCGCCTGATACCGGCGCATCAAGCATCTCGACCCCCCTCTCAGCGAGCGTCGCGGCAATCTTTCGAGTGGCCGACGCAGAGATCGTGGACATGTCCACGACGACCTTACCTTCGGACAGTCCCTGAATGAGTCCATCATCACCCAGCACCACCGTCTCGACATCAGGCGTATCGCTGACAATGGTGATGATAATATCCGCCCGTTCGGCAACCTCCCTGGGGGATGCGCACACCGTGGCACCTTCATCCGCCAGCGGCGCGGCCCGTTCCGGTGTCCTCGAATAGACCCAGAGTGGGTATCCGGCTTTAATCAGATTCAAGCCCATCGGCTGTCCCATCAGG
>CAMYOI010000188.1 GCA_947259955.1 uncultured Gammaproteobacteria bacterium | reverse complement strand
GGCATCGCATAAAAGATGGTAACCACCGATGCCCCGCACCGCGATGATTGCACCGTGGCGCAGCCGGCCAACGGCGGCCCGCAATGCGGACTCCGTATCGGTGATACGAACCTCCTTGTCGATATAGGTTAACGCCGGACCGCAGCATGGGCACGCAATGGGCTCGGCGTGAAACCGCCTGTCTGCCGGGTCAAGGTACTCTTCCTCGCATTCGCGGCACATCCCGAATTCGGACATACTGGTATTCCGCCGGTCATAGGGCAGCTTGTCGATCAGGGTATATCTCGGCCCGCATTGGGTGCAATTGATGAAGGGATGGCGATACCTGCGATCATCGGGATCCTGCATTTCAAGCAGGCAGTCCGCGCAGGTGAATTGATCCACCGGCAAGTGTACGTTCGACGCGTCCATGCCGTCGCTGTCGACGATGTCGAAACGTTCGGTCGGCACGCTTTTGATCTGCACCGCCTCGCCGAACTCCGGCGATGCGAGGGGGGGCGCGCTGTGGATCAGATGCTCACGAAAACAGTTCAGCGTGGCCGGGTCGGATTGGGCCAGGATTTCCACCGTACCGGAACGATTTCGCACCCAGCCCGTGACCCCCAGTTCACACGCCAGTCGATAGACGAAAGGACGGAAGCCGACACCCTGTACCTGGCCCGCCAGGCGCATTTTCAGTGCAACGATTTCCCTCATCGGCTGACTTGACCGTTACTCCGAACCCTTCGAGTAACAGCCGGTCAAGCCGCGGTCGGACGACGGCCCGCCGACCACCAGATCCGGCAGGCGCCCTCGTCGGATACCATGCACGGCCCCACCGGATTGCGCGGCGTGCAGGCGGTGCCGAATATCTTGCACTGGTCCGGATAGATCTTGCCCAGCACGACGCCGGCGCATTCACAGCCTTGCGGCATCTCGCCGATGCGCTTTCGCGATTCGTCGACATGGTCTTTGAAGCGCAGTCGTGCATCGATGTGGCTGTATCGCCGACGCAGACCGAATCCCGATTTCGGAATCACACCGACACCCCGCCATTCCGCATCCACGATCTTGAAGCTCCTTGCCAGCATTGCTCTGGCAGTAGCATTGCCGCCGGCTCGTACGACCTCTGGATAGCAATTGTCGAGGAAAATCTTTCCCTCCAGTTTCTGCCGCAACACCGAGTAAACGGCGGCAACAAGGCTGTCCGGGGTGAAGCCGGCCACCGCTGCCGGCAGGTGGTGGCGTTCCACCACGAAATCCCATTGTTCAGGACCCATGATCGTGGCGACGTGGCCCGGGGCGACAAGCGCGTCGAACGCCGCCCCGGCGTCGAGCAACATCGCCACCGCCGGCCAGGTCAGTCGGCCGCTCATCAACACCGACAGATTGGGCGGCACCCCCTGTTCAATCATGGCGGCAACCGGTGCCATCGTGGTTTCGAAACCCGCCGCAAAGAATACGACATCGCGTTTACGCTCCGTGCGGGCGATGGTCACCGCCTCGGATGGTGAAGCAATGGGACGAACGTCCGCGCCCTGCGACCTTGCCTGTTCCAGCGTGCGGGTTTCCCGGCGCGGGACGTTGACCGGCACGCGCAGCATATCCCCGAACGCCACCAGCGTGACGGGTTCACTGAGCGCAATCTGTATGGCCTGATAGAGGTCCCGCTCCGGACATATACAAACCGGGCAGCCGGGGCCCGGTATCAGCTCGATCTGGGGCGGCAGGGCGCCGCGCAGACCGGCCAGGGTTATCGAGCGCTCGTGTCCGCCGCAGACATTCATGACGCGTACCGTATCGCGCAGCGGCAGTTGGCGTATTTCCTCCAGCCACCGGTGAGCGTTCAACATGATCGGGATCCTGGTGACAATGCGAGTTAAGCGGCAACGGTTCTTTCACCAACAGCCGTCTGATCCCGTTGCGGAATCTGTGCCAACAACCAGCTACACCAGGCATCGAGCCCCTCACCCGTCTGCGCCGACAGTTCGAACAGCGATGCCGCATTGGCCAGATCGCGCAGGTGCCTCCTCGCCCGATCCGGTTCGAAGTCGCCGAGATACGGCAGCAAATCGGCCTTCGACATCACCACGGCATCCGCCGCGCGGAACATCACCGGATACTTGGCAGGCTTGTCGTCGCCTTCGGTAACCGACAGCAATACGACATTCAGCTGTTGACCCAGATCGAAACTGGCCGGACAAACCAGATTGCCGACGTTCTCGATGAACAGGATGTCCACTTCGTCAAGATCGAGTTGATGGAGGGCATCGTGCACCATGTGCGCGTCGAGGTGGCAGGCACTGCCGGTGGTGATCTGAATCGCCGGCACGCCCTTTTCACGGATTCGCATTGCGTCCCGCTCCGTCTCCAGGTCACCTTCGACCACAGCGATCCGATTGTCGCGGCCAAGGTGGTCGATGGTCGCTTCCAGCAAACGGGTCTTGCCCGAGCCCGGCGACGACATGAGATTGATTGCGAGAACGCCGTGTCGCTCGAAATGTTCTCTGTTGTGGTGCGCCTGGTGGTCGTTTTCATGCAGCAGGCCGTGCAGCACTTCGACGCTGTCACGGCCGGACGATGTCGACGCCAGCTTTCCGCCGGCCTGAACCAGGTGTTCGTTGCCCGGCGTGACGTTGCAGCCGCAGGTATCACACATGACCGCTCTCCTTTAGTTTACGGTTTCGGGAATATTGATTTCGACGCGCGTAAGCTCCATCTCGTCGCCGCTGACCAGTTGCGTTCGCCAATCACCGCAGTGGAGACAGACCAGGCGATTGACGGTCACGGCGGATTCCTTGTCACACCGACCGCAGCGCACTCGCACGCTTTTCAGGCTCGTAACGAGCTCCGCTCCCTCTGCCACGGTACCCGCACGGGCGATGCTGAAAGCCTGCTCCAGCAACGGTACTTCTATACCGGATAGCGGACCGATGCTGAGGTGGATACTGGCTACCTCGTCCGCACCGTGTTGCATTGCGACTCGTTCCACCTGCCGCAGCAGCGATTGGCATACCGCGAGTTCATGCACCGGGATTGGCCTCTTTCGGAAGCGATGTATCGCCGCTCAGCATCTGGTCGTACAACTCCCACGCCGAACGGGCTTCCTGCTCGGTGATCATCTGAATAGCGTAGCCGACAT
This sequence comes from uncultured Gammaproteobacteria bacterium, assembly GCA_947259955.1. Lineage (GTDB taxonomy): Bacteria > Pseudomonadota > Gammaproteobacteria > Arenicellales > JAANXG01 > JAHEKE01. The sequence continues at coordinate 6,131 of CAMYOI010000188.1, read as the reverse complement.
GCACGACCACGTAGTCACCGGGACGGGCTTCACCCTCCGCCAGCATGAACAGACTGACGTCACGCTCCACGCCCTTGGCTTCACAGCGAGCGATAAAACCCTCGACAGACTTGATTTGCATCGGTATACCAAGACACATGACGGCGTTTACAATGATGATCTTAGGTGGAGCATATACCCCGCTGTATATGTGGAATTGATATATGTCAAATTCGGCAAAAACCTTGATCCTCGGCATCGGCAACACTCTGCTTGGCGACGAGGGGGCCGGAGTGCGCACCATGGAGCTTCTGCGCGACTCCCACGCCGGCGACTGCATCGAGTTCGTAGACGGCGGCACTCTGAGCTTTACTTTGAGCCGGTATATCGAAGAGGCCGACAACCTGATTGTCATCGATGCCGCAAATATTGGGGGTGCCGCCGGGGAATGCCGGTGTTTCATCGACGCCGAGATGGACGAATTCCTGTCACGGAGTGGCCGCAGCGTGCATGAGGTCAGCTTGAGCGATCTGCTTGACATCGCAAGGTTGGTCGACCGCCTGCCTCATCGGCGGGCTCTATTCGGAATCCAGCCCCAACATGTGCATTGGGGAGAGCATCTTTCGCCGCCGGTGTCATGGGCAGTGAGGGACACTGCGGAAAAGGTTAGGCACCTCGCGGAGACATGGCGCGAGCGGAAAATTCATATCCCAAATGGATCAGGCGATTCACCCTAGTTTATTGACATAAATCAATCTCGCATAATTCGGCAGAGCCAGAATCAATAATTTACCAATCCACGCACGAGAATGACTCGAGATACCGAGCAAGTTCGGCAGCCCAGCATATGTTTCGGTCGGGACCGTGGCAATGACCGGCCGATCCTCACTGAACTTTACCACGCTCTCGAGACGCTGAAGCGATTCGGTAAAGAAACGGTTATCGATATCAAGAGCCTGCCCTTCGGGTCGATCGACGAGCAGCGGTTGGCCGAGTTTCTGGGGAAGGGGGAAGTGGAAGCGGTGCTGCACGCATTGGGCGAGAGCCGTATTACCGAGACGGCATTTCCGGGTATCTGGTGGATCGAGCACCGCAACGAGCACGGAGAAATCACCGCCAAATCAATAGAAGTCGCCTATATCCCCGGCATCCTGAAGTCGCAGCACGACGATGTCGCTGCCGCATGCCGACGGCTCGGATCACTGGTGCAACTTGCAGACCCTGACGACGAACCAGGGTCGATCGAGACGTGAGGAGAAATCGAATATGGGTTTCGCTTTAGAACAAAATGTACGAGCAATCACCATCGCCGACCGATTACGGGCGGAGGGGATCAGCCGCCGCGGATTTCTCAAATTCTGCGCTTCCACCGCGTCGCTAATGGCGCTGTCCCCTGCGATGGTGCCTGCCATCGCCCGCGCCCTGGAGAATGCGCGGCGTCCATCCGTTATCTGGCTGTCGTTTCAGGAGTGCACCGGCTGTACCGAATCTCTGACGCGCTCGCACTCTCCCAGCGTTGAAAGCCTTATCCTGGAGCAGGTTTCACTCGACTATCACCACACCCTGCAGGCAGCCTCCGGTGAAGCCGCGGAGCTCGCCAGGGAGATGGCCATGCAGGAAAACCAGGGGAAATACCTGCTGGTGGTGGACGGGTCGATCCCGGTCAAGGACGGCGGGGTGTATTCCACCATTGCCGGCATCAGCAATGTGGACATGCTGAACGAAGTCGCCGCCGGGGCGGCCGCGATTATCGCGGTTGGCTCCTGCGCCGCCTTCGGGGGCATCGGCCACGCCAGGCCCAATCCGACCGGCGCCATGCCGGTGTCCGAGATCGTCACCGACAAGCCGATCGTGAACGTGTCCGGCTGCCCGCCTATCCCGACGGTGATTACGGGTGTACTGGCGCATTTCCTGACGTTCAACAAACTGCCGGAACTGGACGAGCTGGGCAGGCCGCTGACCTTTTTCGGGCAGTCCATTCACGACCGCTGCTACCGCCGTCCTTTCTACGACAAGGGTTTGTTTGCCGAGAGTTTCGACGACGAGGGCGCGCGAAAAGGCTGGTGTTTATACCGCCTGGGCTGCAAGGGCCCCGCGACGTACAACGCCTGCGCCACCACCAAATGGAACCAGGGCACGAGCTTTCCGATCGAAGCCGGGCATCCCTGTCTGGGCTGCTCGGAGCCTGATTTCTGGGACATGGGCAGCTTTTATCGAGCCTTGTCCATCCCGACCGAAGATACCACCCGCACTCTCGTCTATGGCGTCGGCACCGGCGCGGTACTCGGCGCGGCCTCTGCCGCCGTGGCGCGCAGCCGAAAATCAAAGGCGAAGGCCTCGCACTACAAGGTCTCCGTGAGCGATCTGGAGGAGTCATCATGACATCGGTAGAATTTCTGGCCTGGGTCCGCGGTCCGATGTTTCAAATTGCGGTTGCGATTTTCGTGGTCGGGGTCGTGATACGCCTCATCGAAATTTTTGCTCTCGGCAGAAAAGCGGATCTATCCGAACCGCGCGGTGGCGAAACCATGCCGGGTATCAAGACCATCGTACGCCGGTCCATCCCGGACCCGGGCACGTTCAAGCGCTCGCCGTTTACCATCGTACTGGGCTATCTTTTCCACATTGGGCTGTTTATAACCATCCTTTTTTTCGTCCCCCACATCGAACTGTTCCACGACGTTCTGGGTCTGCAATGGCCTGGGCTGCCAACCCCTTTGGTTGACGCCGTTGCGATCATCAGCATCTTCGCCATGCTGGCGATCCTGGCCAACCGATTGCGCAATCCGGTGCTGAGGTTCCTTTCAAACGGCGAAGACTACCTAGTTTGGGCGGCCACGCTGCTGCCGCTGGTCACCGGCTATTTCGCATTCCACCGCATGCTGTTTCCCTACCAGACCATGCTGGGGCTGCACATTCTGAGCGTGGAGATCCTGCTGATCCTTTTTCCGTTCACCAATTTGATGCACTTTTTCACCTCGTTCATAGCACGCTGGTATAACGGCGCCGCCTTTGGCCGCAGGGGGGTACAATCATGAGCAGCTCCGAAGATCGCGCAGTCAACGCCTTCCGTGAGCAGATCGACGGCCCTATCGCATCCTACCTGTCGAGCTGTGTGCACTGTGGACTGTGTGCCCATGCCTGCCTGTTCTATACGGAAACGGAGGACCCGCGCTACACACCGATCAACAAGGTCGAACCGTTGCGCCGGGTGTGGAAGAGCGAGTACACATTTTTTGGGAAACTGGCGTCCATGCTTGGGCTCGCCAAAAAAGTCACGGATGATCTGCTCAAGGAATGGGAACCCTTGATATACGACACCTGCACGCTGTGCGGACGCTGTTCCATGGTGTGTCCGGTTGGTAATGACATTTCCTACATGATCCGCAAGACCCGCGAGGGCATGGTCGCCGCGGGCTATGCGCCTGAGGGCCTGAAAGGCGCCACCCAGCGCGCGGTCACCATCGGCAGTCCGATGGGTGTGAAATTTCCAGCACTGCAGGTGCAGATTCATAATGTGGAGAGGGAAACGGGGCTTAGGGTCCCGGTCGACGTACACGGCGCCGATTACATGGCGCTGCTTTCCTCGATGGAGATCATGAACTTTCCCGAGTACATCGGTGCTCTGGCGAAGATATTCGACAAGGCCGGGGTAAGCTGGACGCTGTGCTCTGAAGCATTTGAAGCGACCAACAGCGGTATGCAGATCGGCTCCAGCGACCTGGAAGGGGAACTGCTCCAGCGCGTTGTGGACGGTGCCGAAAGTCTTGGGGTGAAATTCGTCATCAGCCCCGAGTGCGGACACGCTTACTATGCATTGCGCTGGGAGGGGCCGAACGTACTAGGTAAGAAATACCCCTTCCAGGTCATCCACATTCTGGAACTTCTGGATCAACTTCGCCTGAACGGAAAACTGAAAGTGGAAGACAAGGTGGATGAAAAGCTGACTTTTCACGACCCCTGTCAGATCGTCAGAAAAGGCGGTGTGGTGGAGGAGCCCCGCAGTTTGCTCAGCCTGGTCGCGTCCGATTTCGTCGAAATGGAGGATGCGGGTGTGATGAACTGGTGTTGTGGCGCCGGCGGCGGCGTCAGCGCCAACGAACGTGCCCAACCTCTGAAACTCGCGGCGTTCAAGCGGAAAAAGAGCCAACTCGAAGCGCTCGGTGTCGGCACCATGGTCACCGCATGCGCCAATTGCCGCATAAACATGGAAGAGGGCCTGGAAGAAAATAACATGCAGATCGAGGTCATCGGCCTCACCGAGACACTGGCCGATCAGCTTGCCTAGCACGCATAAAATTTTGGTCACCAAAGCGGACTAAGAACATGAACAAGAGAATCGTAGTCGATCCCATCACGCGCATCGAGGGCCATCTGCGCATCGAGGCACAGATGGACGGGGATTCAATCGCCCAGGCCTACTCCTCCGGCACCATGGTGCGGGGCATCGAGATCATCCTAAAAGGTCGCGACCCCCGCGATGCCTGGGCATTCGCCCAGCGCATCTGCGGCGTGTGCACGCTGGTGCACGGCATCGCTTCGATCCGGGCGGTGGAAAACGCCTTGAGCTACGAGGTACCGCCCAACGCGCAGCTGATTCGCAACCTGATGATTGCGGCACAGTACGTTCACGATCACGTGATGCACTTCTATCATCTGCACGCACTGGACTGGGTAGACGTGGTTTCCGCTCTCGACGCCGATCCGGCCGCAACGTCGGCGCTGGCGCAATCGATCAGCAACCACCCAAAAACCTCGCCGGGCTACTTTTCCGACATGAAGAAGAAGTTGAAGTCGTTCGTGGAATCGGGCCAGCTCGGCATTTTTGCCAATGCGTACTGGGGGCACCCGGCATACAAACTGCCGTCGGAAGCGAACCTGATGGCTGTGGCACATTATCTCGAGGCGCTGGAGTGGCAGCGCGACGTCGCCAAGCTGCACACGATTTTCGGTGGCAAGAATCCCCACCCCAACTTCGTGGTGGGCGGTGTACCCGGCCCCATCGATCTCGAATCCGACTCGGCGATCAATGCCAAACGGCTGGCCCAGGTGCAGGACATCATCGACCAGATGCGCACCTTCGTCGATCAGGTCTACATACCCGACACCCTCGCCATTGCGTCTTTTTACAAGGACTGGGGCGGACAGGGTGAGGGCATAGGAAACTTCATGACCTATGGGGATTTTCCGGAAACGGGTATGGACGACCCGTCAAGCTACCTGATACCGGCGGGCGTCATCATGAATCGGGATATCGGAACCGTACATGACGTCGACATGAATGCGGCGGACCAGATTCAGGAATACATATCTCATTCCTGGTATCAGTACCAGGGCGGCAAAGCCAGCGGACTGCATCCCTACGATGGGGAGACCGAACTCAATTACACCGGACCGCAGCCCCCTTTTGAGCACCTGGACGTCGACAACGATTATTCGTGGCTGAAGTCTCCCCGCTGGAAAGGACACGCCATGGAGGTGGGCCCGTTGGCGCGAGTATTGATGCTGTACGCGCGCGGCCATGCCCAGACCAAGGAACTGGTGGACATGACGCTTTCGCACCTGCAGGTGCCGGTGCAGGCGCTGTTCTCGACGCTGGGAAGGACTGCGGCACGCACCCTGGAAACCAAGGTCATTGGCGACGCAATGCAGACCTGGTACGACAATCTGGTAATAAACATCAAGGCCGGGGATGCGCGCACCTTCAATGCCACACTGTGGGACCCGTCCACCTGGCCGAGCGAGGCCCGCGGCGTGGGTTACATGGAGGCGCCCCGGGGCGGTCTGGCTCACTGGATCGTGATCAAGAACGGCAAAATAGACAACTACCAGGCGGTAGTGCCCAGCACGTGGAACGCGGGTCCGCGCGATGACAAGGGCCAACCCGGGCCCTACGAGGCCGCTCTCGCGGGCCACAGGCTGCATGACCCGAAGCAGCCTATCGAGATCCTGCGCACCATCCACAGCTTCGATCCCTGCATCGCCTGCGCCGTACACGTCACCAACCCGGACGGCGAGGAACTCATCAAGGTCAAGGTGGTGTAGCAGCCCGTGCCTACCCGACCGCGGTGGCGTGCACCGCACCGCGAAACTCACGCACCGGGCATTTGTTTTACAGAGACATTTCGTCCACCAAGCGTGCATGTACCTGA
>CAMYOI010000187.1 GCA_947259955.1 uncultured Gammaproteobacteria bacterium | reverse complement strand
GTCGGCTGCATCTACCGACGACTCGCCGAGGAGTAAGCAGGCATTGGGGAGAATCCTGTTGACTGCCATTGGAAATCATCGATCTTCGCAGACGGTGTCATCGCTTCACCAGCGACTTCGGCCGGTGAATCTCCGTCTAGCAAAGCGTCAACAGGATGCTGATTATCATAGTATTGGAACTCACCGAGCTTTCCCTCTGGATCAACCGTGTTCCAGAAAAATAAGTTGGGGCCAACGAGCAATTCAATTTCTAAGCGTTGCAAACAAAGGCACACTGAAATACCGCATCGAATTGGTAAAAAAATCGCTTGAGTTTGCTGGTTGCGGCGAAGCACTAGGCTGTTGGATAGTTAGCTGATTCGACGTTCCTGCGTTCAGCGAACTGAATCGCGTTCAAACCGATTCTTGCCATATGCGCTGCCACAACCAATATAATCTGTCCATGTCGCGGACAGCTTTCAACCGCACCGGCTCGACCGGCCTCGGATGAGGATTGCTGACCTCACCCACTTTGAAACGAAACACGTAACTCGCGGCCACGCCCATTCGTAAATCGCTCATCACAACGGCACTTTGTTCCTGGTGCACAGCATAGAATCCCTTGCTGAACCACTTGAGACGCTGCACCGGCCAAGAATCCTCGATACCAATAAGCAAATGTTCTTCACTGTCATACTGCGTGAATTCGATTCGCTCGTTTTTATCCAGTATAGAGTAATATCCCTCGTAGTATCCCGCTTCATGCATAACCACGGCACGCCACAGCAGCGAATTGAAAGGTGCCGGTGTAATAAATACTCGATTGTAAGATATGGCCTGCGATTCCAAAGACTTGAGTACGGTCTGCTCGGCATGTACTTTAACCGTTATCGTCCATCCAAGGTATAGCGTACTTATAACCAAACCTGCCTGATTAATCTTATGGCCCCGGTCACTATCACGCGTCATTGTCAGCGCTGCAATAATGCCTGCCAATAGAGGCAGGGTGTAGAGCGGATCGATAATGAATATCGTTGACCACGTCACTGGTGTATTACTGATTGGCCAAAAGATCTGAGTGCCGTATGCGGTAAAACTGTCTAGAAATACGTGCGTTGCGAAAGACAGGTACACGAGCAGACACCATCGTTTGAAATAATCGCGGGTCTGAGCATGAATGTGTACGATGGCCCAGGCCACGGCAGGTGTAATCGCCGCCAGCACGAACAGGGAGTGGGACGCGGATCGGTGATAGGTGAAATCGCTTACAGCATCGCCAAGGGGAATGAAAACGTCTAAATCAGGCAGCGTTCCGCATATACCTCCCCACATCAAGGCGCGGTAACCAACCTTGCGGCCCATTGCTGCCTCACCGATAGCTGCGCCAAGCGCTATTTGCGTTACTGAATCCATAGAAAAATTCTGGCTGTCGCCCGATTTAAGTCGAATTGTGTATTTCAATGCCCTTCAAGTGAAGGAAATGTGAAGGCAGATCTTGCTGCTTGTGGCAACACTGCGCGTGCCTTCATCGAGCCCGGACTGTCAAAAAACTCGGCATGATGCGCACTCACGCTGCGAAATCCTTTCCAAACGCCTTGCAATGCCGTTCGTTGACCGCACCGGAGTCTGGACTCAATCGTTTGGTTTTGGAAGCGTTTCTACTTCCGAGGAAGGAGGTATAGATGGGATGTTAGTAGTGTCGATGGCCGAGTGAAAACCAATATCTTGGTGATTCGTTTTGGTAAAAGAAAGAGCGTCCCTAACCCGAATATAATTCCCTTGGCTGTCGATAGATTCGGGGCGCGGTGTCGAAAACGGTTAACAACCAGTAATAGCCGTTTGAGTAAGAATTTCCCGGCAACAACCGCTTTGGCGCTGCCGGCACCGATAAGCTTTGCGAAGGTAACTGGGAGATGTGCGAACAACACGAGTGTATCTTGCATACGTCGGCGGGAAAGGGAGGATCACCGTCCATAACAAGGCTGCGAAGCGCTGGGTTTTAGGGCAGAATTACGAATTCGCCGTATGTATTTTCCGGGATGTCTCTGCCTTCCATGAAATCAATAGCGAATAAACTAAGCACCAGTCATCGCGTAGGTCGGCCTCGATCAAGGCAGGCTGCATGCGTCCGGTTACGGCATCGCGCCGGAGCCGCACGTTATGAGAAAATGGGTATCTCTCCCGCTTTCGTAGTAGGCGCGTGAATACTCGGACAGGGTCCCAGGTGAATAATTCAGCGGGTAAGGCGAATTGGAAATAGTAAAGCCTCTAGGAGAAAGCGATGCGTGAAGTGATCACCGTCTCAACCGGTCGGCGCGAGGAGTTGGTCGATATCACCGAACATGTCGCGGCGGTAGTACGCCGCAGCGAAGTTGGCGACGGTTTGGTGGCGGTCTATGCCCAGGGAGCGACCGCGGCTTTGATGATTCAGGAGAACTGGGACGAGAGCGTACAGACTGATGTGATCGATCTGTTGCGTAAGCTGATACCGCGCGGCGTATGGCTCCACGACCGCCAGGATGGGAATGGCGATTCCCATCTCAAGGCGGGACTGGTGGGTCCCTCTGAGGCAATCCCCGTTATCGACGGGAATCTTGGTCTCTCGCGTTGGCAGAATATCTTCCTCTGCGAGTTCGATGGGCCGAGGCGCGAACGGCGCGTGGTGTGTACGGTGATCGGAGCTTGACACCCCGGACGCCATCCTGGCTAATAACGCCAAAATATTCTTTTGATCTTGACCCCGCAGTGTTCAAATAATCTATCGACGATTTCCAGATTATCGCAGCTCTCTGATCGAGATATTCAGGTCGCATGATTGGCACAATCCATCTATTTCATATTCTCCTCCTTGCACCTGCAGGTTGGCGCAACCACACCGTCAGGAGTCCATTGATAATTTGATAGAAGTAAACCGAATCTTGAAGGCCCAGCTGAAAGATCGTCGACACACACCGACAGATGGCCAACGTTGTCGGCTCGCTGTACGTGCCAACTGGATAACCAATTGATTAGTTTGCCGGTTGCCGACATACGAACGAGAGACCAACCTCTGCTTGCGGGGTCGGCATTTCGAGTGCGAACTTATTCTCTTCGGTACCGTTGTGTACTCACGAACTGCGATTACCGCATGGCGTTTAGTCCACTGGCGAACCCCCCTGTGCAGTACGCCTTGCGATAAAGGCATCGAGTTGTTCTCTTACGGCCACATCCATTGCCGGCGCCTCGAAGTCTTGCAGAATTTTCTTCCAGATCTCATTCGCGCGTTGGGTTGCGGTTTTACCACCGCTGTCGGCCCATTGACCAAAGTCACTCCAGTCGGATACCAGTGGTTCGTAAAACGCTGTCTGGTAGCGTTCCATGGTGTGATCGCAGCCAAAGAAATGACTGCCGGGATCGACGCTGGCTATCGCATCATACGCTAATTCCGCATCGTCGCTGTTGAGCGGTTTAAAAATCTCGGCAAAAGTCTGCAGCATCTCGATATCTAGAATGTACTTTTCCATTGAACCCGTGAGTCCGCCCTCGAGCCAACCGGCGGCATGCACCATCATGTTGACGCCACCCAGTACACTGCCCCAGGCGGACATCAGAAATTCATACACCGACTGTTCATCGGGGGCGTTGGATGCGGTGGCGGCCGATCCGCGCCACGGTAGTTCGATGTGTCTAGCCAGCTGCCCGGCACCGAATGCCGCACGCACAAATTCGGGCGTGCCAAAGGCGGGAGAGCCCGATTTCATGTCGACATTGGAGGTAAACGAGCCATAGAGCACCGGTGCTCCTGGGTTTACGATTTGTGACAGCGTTATCCCGGCGAGCGCTTCGGCATGCTGCAACACAAGCGCGCCTGGCATGGTCACCGGCGCCATTGCACCCGCCAGGGTAAATGGCGTTATCACTGACATCTGCCCGGCCCTGGCAAAGTCGATAATGCCCTGGCACATCGGAATATCGAGCTGACGCGGCGAGTTCGTATTGATTATGGTGTAACACCAGGGCTTCTGTTCGAATTCCGCCACGCTTAAGCCCCGCGCTATCCGAGTCATCGCAAAGGCGTCCGCGACCTGACCGCTGCCGCGTGAATAAATAAAAAGTGGCTTACGGCTTAGCGCGAGCTGGCTTTCGGTAACGTGCAGGTGCCGCAGATTAACCGGGATGTCCTGGGATTCGACATTAGGGGATTGCATGTGAATGACATCGAAATGTTCACTGAGCCTGATGATATTGCGCGTGTCCTCCAGCGTGCCCGGGCGCTTGCCGCGGTCCAGGTCGGCAATATGTGGGGCTCCGCCCACGCTAACAAACGCGATATGCTTACCCCCAAGAGTAACGTTGGCCTCGGGTGTTGCCCCATGCATCACGAACTCGCTCGGCGCCGAATCAAGCGTCTCTTTGATGAGCACACGATCGATCTCGACCATCTGTGAAGATTCGTCGACGTGGGCGCCGGCCCGTTGGAAATAAGCGCGGTTTGATGGATTGCCTCGAGCCGGTCGTCGCTGAAAGCGGGTTGCCGAATTAATGGATTAACCAGGTCGCGGTAATTTACCTGCCGCTTATGTAATGTATCGGCAACACCGTGATGCATGCGGCGTCGGGATCTTCTTCTCATGGCGTTTTCCCTATGGTATCAAGTGTGTCGGTATGCAATTGCTATGCTGCCAGCGTGTGCACGGCGAATTGATGGTAATCGAACAGGGAATCGTTGTCAGTGCTGAGATATTTAGGAGCGCCCCGTGAATTGGTCGATGACCACGAGCACCCAATGGGTCTGGATTAAAATAGACCCATATCGAAACAGGCCAATGGCCCAGAGGCTGTCTTTCAGAAGGACGATAAACGTGAGTCAGGAGGGGTCGTGACCGGAATCGGCCCCGGTCGGTAGTGCTTATCAATCACGCGCCTGACCACATATTTATCGATGTCTAATCCAAATTCTTCGTTGATCTCCTGCGATATTCTGGAACAGCCAAGTTGGGTGTTAAACCTTTTGAATTCGACGATGGCTTCTATAAGTTCCCGTCACGGCTTTGATCCGTAAAAATCCATCGGGCCTTAGCTGCCAGACGATATTCACGGGGCAATCTACCAAGCACGGGGTAAAGCAAAATTTTGAGGTGGGTTGGTATGCAATGTCGGCGTCTGCCTGGCAGTATGAAAGTGGGAATCTCCAGGCATATTTCTTGATATAGATTAATTCAATAGTGGACGCAGTTTGTTAGATTGAACACTCGTAGCCTAAGGGCATTGTGCAAATACTGTAACAAGCAAGGAGTTTTCCATGTCAGTAGCCAAAATCATTGAAATCAGCGCGGAATCCACAGCGAGCTTCGAAGACGCCATTCATAAAGGGCTTGAGGCCGCTTCTAAAACGGTACATAACATCAAAGGTGCGTGGGTGAAGGAACAACAGGTCATCGTCGACGACGGCAAGGTCGTCAGCTACAGAGTAGATTTAAAAGTCACATTCATTCTAGATTGATGGTGCAGGCCTAAGTTGTGATTTGATCAAGTCATGCCGGTGGAAGCTATATGAGTTCAGCCGAATGCGGGGGCTGGATTAACACACGGCAGTGTTTAGCTGTCATCGGAAGGCATTGATCTTCCCACCCGAGGTCATCGATTCAACAGCGACTGCGACCGGTGCATCTCCGCCAAGCGAATGATGAACGCGCCTAGCCACGTTTCTATCAATGTGAAGGCCAAAGCTTTTTGAGATACCACGGGTACGCTTTGACTTCCTGCGCCATCGCTCAGGATCCTGGTAAGAAATGCGGGCTAGAGAGCTGAGATGAGAGTCGGAATCATTTTTGTTTTTGTCGATTATCATCGGAAGGGCGAGCATCACCGCGGCTTTCTTCAACCTCAGATCGGCGCGCTGATCGCAGCGCTCCTGCCTGCCGATATAGAAATTGAAGTCATCAACGACACTTGGGAGGAGCCCGACTGGGATCGCGATTACGACCTGTTGTTCATATCTGGAATGCATTCTGATTTCGATCGAGCGCGGCAGATCTCCCACTACTGGCGTCGCCGTGGGGCGAAAACCGTCTACGGTGGTAATATGGCCAGCACGTATCCGCATCTATGTCTGCCGTTTTTCGACACGGTTGTGATTGGCGATCCAGAGGGCAGCGTACCGCGTATTTACCGTGACTTTTGCGCCGGTGAGCTTCAGCCTCTATACAAGGCGACTCCTTACAACCCTTTGCACGTCCCCGTGCCACGCTTCGACCTGCTCGCGAGCAAACAGATTTTACCGCTTGGACTGGAGGCTACCCGCGGCTGCCCGTTCGGCTGCAATTTCTGCGCTCTCACGGGTATCGGCACGCGTTTCCATTTCCGGTCGCCAGAGTGCGTTGTGCGTGACATCAGCGCGGGCAAGACCATGCTCCACAAGCTTGTTGGATCCCTTCGGCTCGGCTTCGTCGTCTTCTACGACAACAACATTGGAGGCAACCCCCAGTATTTACGGCGCCTCTGCCGAGCTCTTGAGCCCCTCGGCATCCGATGGGGTTCTTCGATCACCTTTAATGCTATCGCCAACGCCGAGCTGGTAAGAACGATGTCGCGTTCGGGTTGCCGTTTTCTTTTCGTCGGCTTGGAAAGCTTCAATCCCGACACGCTGAGTGATATGCGCAAGCACCAGAACGCAATTCACAAGACGCGCCGAATTATCGAGAAATGTCACGAAGAAGGGATACTCGTCGCGTCGGGCTTGATGCTCAGCCCACAAATAGACGATCTCGGCTATCTGCGATCAATTCCCAAACAGCTGCGCGATTGCGGGCTCTACGTGCCGTGGTACGTGTGTTTCGAGACACCGATTCCCGGGACTCCCCACTTTCAAGGGCTTGCGGCGCAAGCGCGCCCGGCGCTGCTGCCCAACGCGTTGCTGCGCGATTTTAATACCTATACGTTGGTCGTGCGCCCGAAAAAGGCGTCTAAAGAGGAATTCATCGGCGAGTATAAATGGTTAATTGAAAATATCTACTCGCGCAGAAATCGGGCAGCCAAACTCATGCACGATGTACCCCGCCTTATTCGGCGTGGCTGGTACTTCACGATTTTGCTCAACTTGATCGACCAGTACCAAGAATCGTATAGGCCTGACGCCAGCCGCACCTATGAAGCGGGGAGCGATCGTGAGCCGCCGGAATCGCGCGGCGTGCCCTTGAGCCCTGCCGATTTTGATTCCGAATCGCAGCGCAATACGGTGATGGAGCCGTGGCAGGTAAGCGACACTGAAGGTCGGGTTTTGCCAATCTGGCTTGGATCTCGAAGGGTTTACGGACGAAAGGGCCGCGTGGCCGACCCGAGCGTGGGCCCGTGATGATTACGCAACAGCGGAGCCCAATCTGCAGCGTCGTGCTGCTGATCAAGGCACTGGACTCATTTCGAACGGTACGTACACGATTTTAAAGTTAAGATTCTTCATGGCCTTTTCAAGTTGGACCAGGTCGGGACGCCCGGGCGGGACACCGGCAAGTACTTTTCCATCAGGATAGATTGTTACGGGTTGCGTGATTGTAAACAGCTTTCTTGCTGTCGTTAGCGATAGCTGTACGCCGTCGGAAGCGAAGGCAAAACGCGTCTGGACGGCATTTGCTTTTCCCAGTAGATTAAAGATCAGGCCCAATAAACCCGAAGTCGCGCGTCCGGTGACGCCACGGATTTTGTCGTAGACTATGATGTTGCCGAAATCCAGCACCCGATATGCGGTGACCTGTTGATGGGTGACCTCCACATGGGGCTGTGCGCTTTCGTCCTCGTATGAATAGCTGGTCGGCGCATCAGAGGACTGGGGCCATCCAACCTTTATATTCAGCGCGCGATGTGGCCGTTCGCCGCTTTCGATGCTCTCCACGACGTTCCCCATCTGCCCGTCGATCAAGTAGTCCTCACGAAACTCGTGCGCAACCTTGATGTACGTTGGTATTGAATCCGGCGTCAGACCAGTGACCTCGAGCAGTGCGTCGAAGTACTCTTGGTGTCCGATACGTAAGGGACGACGTATGGGACCGTTCGCCGCTGTCCTGTCGGCCAGCTCGAAAAATATGCCGGCCTGGAGCCTCGTCGCGTTGGCGATAGCCGCGATTGCATATCCCTGGGCCTGCTGGCGGCGCATTGCAGCGACGATCTGTTCTTTGCTCACCCACCTGGCGTCGTCCCATTGGGACGTTGGATGCGCTGCGCTGGAAATTAGAAGTGCCGCGAGCACAAAAATGCGAGTGCGTAAGAGACGACTCACTTCAGCAGCGCCAACGGCAGAAGGCTCGTCACCCAGACAAGCCGCGACAGCTTTACCGCGTTGCCCACCGCCGGCAATGAAAGCGGCTGACGTAAAAGAAAGATCATCAGCGTGATCGGGGCGAGAATGCACACCGTGAGCGCCCCAAGATATATTACGGAGGCCGATCCCAAAAACCATGGCGCCAGGGCGATCGCCATGGTGCCGGCGAGAACAGTGCGTACGAACGTGGCTGCACCGTCAATGCCTAGATATGTTGCAGTTGTCCGCAAGCCGGCCACGCGATCACACTCCTCATCCTCCAGGTTGAACAAAGCCTCCTGTGCGAGCATATAAGGAAACGTGATGATGACCGCAATCCAGACGCTCGCTGTGACTCGTCCTATGGTGAACGCGCCATAGACCAGGGTGCACGATACCAGCAGCGCTACCGCGGCATTGCCGAGAATAACCGTATCTTTCAGGCGAAAAGAATACGCCGCGCTAATTCCGACCATCGCAGTGGCGAAGAGCAGCGCACGAGCCCCAAGAAGGGCGCTCGTTACGAGTGCTATTGCGGCAAGAGCCCAGGCGAACGTTCCCGCTAGACGACGCGACACACGCCCGGATGGGATCGGTCGTTGCGGTTTTCCGATGCTGTCCTCTGCTACGTCGCAGTAGTCGTTTATAACGAGCCCGAACGCCGTAATCAGGCCCACGACGGCGGCCGCCGTCAACGTACGTGCGGACCAAAGTTCGCCCGGCGAGGCCGCGATGTATGCCCCTAGGAGCATAAATACTGCCGCCGCTACGGTTTTATCTAGCCGCATCAACTCCAGGAGTGCGATGACGCGCGTCGAAAGGGCGGCAATCAAAGGCACCAGTGCGATCCGTTGTAGAGGTACATTGCGATCGTCGGGAGACTTAATACCGCCAACACGGTCGCGATCGCGGCGGGGCTGAGCAGGGGAAGATACAGAGCAGGCAGCACTGCAAGAGAGACGAATGTGTGCGAAGCTCCCAGAGCCACGAGCTTGCGACGATATCTCAAACGTAACAGGAGCCCCAGTAGCATCAGTGTCGAGGCGGTCAATCCGGCGAAGACCGGTACCGCTGCGAGCGGGTAGTCGAGTTGAGCGTAATTCAGCGAATCTAGACCGTGTCTGCGTGTGCCGTCGGCGCGTAGGCAAATGCACCGAACAAGACCAGAGCGCACCAACCAACCGCCTGGACGAAATCGGTGAGTGGGGGTAAAGGACAGCGCTTTCCATAAAGATTGTAAGCCGCAAGCGACAAAAAAGCGGCGCCGAGCATGTATAACGCTACCAGAGTCACGCCGGCTAGGTAGGCGATGACGAATGCCAATGGCGGCTGCGAAAATGCGAGCCAAAGCGCTCGTCGTCGGGTGATCGTGCCTTGAACCAGGGGCGAGTCCGCGCGTAGCGGCTCTGTCCGGTCGAGCCGCAGGTCTACGACGTCGTTGAGTACATAGGCGAAAATGTGAAAGGCGAGACCGACAGAAATCATCAGGAGCATTGTTCCGTTGGTAAGCGCGTGTTGGCCGCTTGCTGCGCCGAGTAGCGTCAGTAACAAAGTAAATCCAAGGGTCGATATCCGGATGAAGAGATAGATGCGCTCGAAATAGCCGATGAGCAGTCGCCAGGTTCTAGAAATAGCATACGCCGTTTGCGCCGTCACTCGCATTGCAGTTACTCCGGAAGAGTCAGCTCGAGCAGGTGAAAATTCGCCTCGCGAGCCATAAGAAGAACCCGGGCCGCATAGTCGGTAATGAAATCACTCGCGCTGTCGGCTTGCGCCAAGCGCTCGAGCGGGAACCTAGTCAGCCAACGCCGCATACGGGGATAGTGCAGGCATTGGTGGACGGCGTTATTGTATAAACCAATCGTGAGCATGAAGCGATTGATCAGTTGAACGTCGGTGATGACTGCTACCTTTCTGTAGAACGATTCATCGAGTCCGGCGCGGAAGATGAAGGTGTCGACCAGATCAAAATGCAGGGTGCGAATAGTGGCGAGCGCGGTCATGAGGGCGTCTCGGGTGTTGCTACGCGCCATTAGCACGTTCAGATGGGGCTGAAGCGCTGCGAGTACATCTCTGGGGTAATAGAAACCGACTGGACCCAAGCCTTCGACAATGCGCGCTGCGGTCTCGTGCCCTCCTTTCGAAGTCTCCGCCACCAGCAACTCTTCGAAAAGCGCCATTCCGTCGCCGCGCTTGCCATAAGCCAGTCCAAGCGGCACGAATAGGACGTCGCTCGTATTCAGCAGGCCAGCGCGCCCATAAGCCGGTTGCGAATCTGTTTCCAAAATCTGCCGCGTCATGTCCTCGAGCAACCCTACCCAAGCGACCGGCGTTCCCGGCAGCAGGACGGAGAATCCAATCAGTTGCCATACCTGCCCCCGTGTGTCGAGCGCATCGAACAGTCGCCGGTGCAGACCTTCACAGCGAGCGAATTCCGTGTAAGAGTGGACCGCAAGCACAAGGGCGGCAGTCCCGCGTAGGGCGTTTATTTTCGAAGTCAGCATGCGCAGAATAAGGTCTTCTGCGGCAATGATGTCTGCCTCAGGGTCAACCAGCGGCGCTGCACTGGCAAGCAGGCTCCTCTCTGATGCAGGGCGGCGGAAGAAATGCCGAGGATCCTCCATCAGCGTCCACTCTAATATAGGGCGAGAGAACACCGAAGCAATAATCCTGAGTACGATCCGATCGAAGCGCGATCCCAGATTGATCCGATCGAGATGAAGCCGGTCGACGATTAACTCGTGGAAAAGGTCGGCTACCTGCTTCGCTACGTCAGCACGATCGCAATGGTTTATGTAGAGTGTAATACACCAATCGAGGACAAATCGAGTGATGCGAATCGCCTCCGGCGGATGCTTCCAGCTTACCCGTGCCACGAGATCGCGCATCATCTGGTGGGTGAAGTTCTGCGCATGTCGCCAAAGAAAGTAGACGGTGCTAGTGTTGGGTCGGGTTCCTGATCCCGACACGCCTGTCCAGATTAGAAAAAGGGTGTCCTTCACGGCCTGTTGCAAGGCTTGCGACTTACTCATGGCGCCTCGCAGGAGCAGCTCGCGTGCGTCTGGTCCAATCGTGAATGCCGCACGCAAGGCCGTGCGCTGGTGTTCTTCGAATTCGCTGTCAAGAAGACCCTTTAAGATCCTGGTAGCGCGGTCGCAGTCGGCTTCTTGTAGCCTCACCAAGCTCGCGCTCGCCAGCTCGCGCTGCTCCGGGTTGGAAGAGCCTGCAAGTTCAGCATACACATCGATATTTCCGCGCATCACCAATAGGGCAACAGCGGCATCCCACGCGAGGGGAAAACGTCCGGCCTGTTCGAGGAGACGGTCCGGTTTAACGGCCGCTCTTCGCGTGAGAGCCGACGTGCTAGAGCGTAAGCGCCAACCATCGGATAGGTGAATTTGACCACGTTATCCTGGAAAAGATCTCCCGGCATTTCCAATAATACCCCGAGATCGAGCAACCGATTGTAGCTGCTGTCCGCCTCTTCACTGAGAACCTCCGGCCCGAGCAGCGGATGTTTGGTCAGGCTCTCGATTGGCAGTGCGGCGGTCTCTTGTGCTGACATCTGTTCGACGAGTGCGTCGATCAGACGACGGTCATCTCGGCGCCGCACTCGTTCGTTATAGTAGCGAGTAAATACCAGCGTATCGAATGTCGGTGCCGCGCCTCGACCAGGCACGGCTTGGTATGTTTCAGCCAGCAGCCGTAAAAGCAGGGGCTCACGCAAGCGGACCCGAAGGGCGAAAGGCAGATCCGATCGCGTGAACGTCAGTTTGAACAACTGGCGATAAGACTCGAAGGCCGCTCGTGCCTCGTCGTCGTTGAAGCTCTTCAGCACGACGGTTACTTCCTCGCTACGGGTCCGGTAATAGCGGCTCCAGGTCAACTGAACGGGTCCGAGTCGCTCAAGCCGGCTCCAGGTCGCAGTGCTGCAGCTCAATACAATGCGGAGGTTAGCACCCGGCAGCCTCGCCACAAGGGAATCGATGCTGGTTAGAAGCTGCTGCGGCCCATGTCTTTCTCCGCTTCCTCGAAAGTCGTTGATCCCGTCAAAAACCACGATTAACAGCCGATTCGCTTTTCTTGCTAGTTCCTCAAGGTTGCCGAGGACTTGGGTGAGGTCGCCTGGATCCTCCATGCCGAAATCCTTCATCATCCCGCATCGTCAACAAAAAGCAACAGAAGGATGCGTTGACGAAGTTGAGATTGTCGAACTGCCCAAAAATTGGCACAGCTCGCCAGCACCACCGGAGCTCGGGCAAATCGGTGATCGGTGGTATAGCGAGCAACGCAGGGCCGTGCTGCGTGTTCCCGATGCGATCGTACCGTTGGAATCAAACTTTCTAATTAATCCGTCCCACGCAAATTTTCGCCTGATAGAGATCGCGGGGCCGATTGATTATACTGTGGATGATCGACTGCTGTAGTTTAACTATTCTCGAGGCAGACGCTCCTCGCTAAAGCTAGTCGATATTCCTACAGGAGGCGGCTGTGGCAATTCAGATCGATGGACAGAAAAAACGCATCGGGCTTGCGTTATCCGGCGGTGGTTTCAGGGCGGCAGCCTTTCACCTCGGCATATTTCGAAAGCTCGAGTCGATGGGCATCCTGTGGAGCGTAGACCTTCTGACCTGCGTTAGCGGCGGTAGCATCGCCGGCGGTTTTCTCGCGGCGAATTGGGGAAAAGCTGATGCACTTGACCGGTTGGAGAACTATCTTGAAACCAAGTCTATTGCTGTCTCGTCGGCGCTTGGTGGTATGTTAGACCCGTTTGAAACCCGGCTGGATAAGTTGGTCAAGACTTATGACCGTCATCTCTTCCATAAAAAGAAACTCGGCGAACTCGACAACGGTCCTAGACTCTACCTAAACGCTACTAATCTTTCCACCGGGAACATGTTCTTCTTCGTCACCGGGGAGGGCAAGGGGGCGGAGATGGGCGAGCACGAGTTAGGCCAAGGCCCAGCCGATAAATTTCGCCTGTCGAGAGCCGTCGCCGCGTCTTCCGCATTCCCGCCGGTGTTCCCACCGCTCAAGCTAAGATCTGGAGAGTACCAAGCCGATCAGGTTGACTACGTGACGCTGACCGATGGCGGCGTCTACGACAACCTTGGCGCGAATCCGCTATTCCGCGAGCGCAACGCGCTGGACTACGCGATCGTGAGCGATGCCGGTAAGCCCTTCGAAATCGACGAGCGCTCTACGGAGTCAGGCTCCATCGTTCTAAAGGAATCCATCGGAATCCTCATGGAACAGGTTCGTGGCCTGCAGTTCCAGCGTCTCGAACTCTCCGCGAAGGCGCAGGAAGGGCCGAAGGCACTGTGGTTTTCAATCGACAGTACCGAAGGTGAGAACCAACCAGGCGACGCGACTTTCGCCTCGTCTATCAGGACAAATTTGAAGAAGCTGAACGACGCCGAGATCGGCGTGCTGACCCGGCATTCGGCTTCGCTAATGCAGCACCGGATGCAGACTTATGCGCCAGAGTTGTTGACCTGTGGGTGACCAATTCGTGATTTTCTCCCCAAATTCGATATCTAGTGCAATCTTGCCGTTGGCAACAATATTGCTAACATTCCGACTACGTGAACGAGATATCGCTACTTTTACTCCATCTACTGACGGCTGCCACCGACCGTCGACGCCGTTGCGAATTTATTAATTTTTAGTTCGTCGAAAATATCGCGCGCCTTTCTCACTCCACGTCAGAGGCAAACGCGGACCCAAGGGCCCGTCACGGGAAATCATTCACGTCATCATTTTTACAATCAGGAATGTGTTCACGCTTCGCTTGATGGAGATATGCCAGTCAAGGTTGCTAACGAATCCAGGACAATGCGTGCGAAGATCCACGATTTACGATGGCAGTCGCATCACCGTGGGTTGGTCCAGCTCCCGCTCGCGCATGAACGCTGATTCGACACCCACAGGTGACTTGTAACTAGGAAAGAGAGCAAATGAGCAAGAAAACTCGTACTTCGGTCAAGTCGTACCAAAACAACGACTTTCTGAACAGCACGCAGTGGATGATACGATTGTCTTCTTCGGTTCCGCACGCTATATCTCGCGTGAACAGGCGGAAATGGAACTGGAAAAAGCCAGGCACGAAAACGGTAATCTTGAACAGGCCAACATCCGTGTCGAAACATCACGGTATTATGAGGCGGCACGAGAAATGGCTCAGCGGCTAACCCATTGGTCCAAAAACCTGGCTGATGATGAGCGACGTTTCGTTGTCTGCACCGGGGGCGGGCCGGGGATCATGGAGGCGGCAAACCGCGGAGCGTCTGAAGCGAAGGGAGTGAATGTTGGTCTAAGCATCTCGCTGCCAGCGGAGGAATCTGGCAACTCCTTTATCACGCGTGAACTCTTGCTTCATTTCCACTATTTCTTTATGCGCAAGTTCTGGTTCGCTTACCTCGCGAAAGCCCTTATCGTTTTCCCGGGCGGCTTTGGCACGCTTGATGAACTGTTTGAACTTCTGACCTTGTTACAGACAAGAAAGATCACCAAGCACCTTCCCGTCATCTTGTTCGGCACGAAGTACTGGGATGAGGTAATCAACTTCGATGCATTGATTCGCCACGGGAGCATCAGCGCGGATGACATTAGCTTTCTACACCGCACGGACTCAGTGGATGAGGCCTGCGAATATGTGATTAGCCAACTCAGTCAGTATGCTTTGGAGGAACGAGGAGCCATTCTATAATACACATTGCAACGTTGCCGAATATCCAACCGCCGAATGGACCATACATCGCCATTCATTAACTATCTACTCTGATTAGCTGATGCTGAGAGCTTAAGAGCTTTGTTTAATTGTCCGTAAATGTATCGAGCATTGATAAACGAACCCGCCAGATCTGCTGAGATCGATCCGCTTCCACGTCGTCAAGACTCACCACATCACCCCGTTTGATCGCGCAGGTGAGTTTCACCTCATTGGCAAGACCGATCGGCAGTGCATTTGCAGCAACGCTATTCGCTGCCGGCATCAATCTACCCCATACCGTATAACCCCCTTCACCGTCGAGCGTTTCCCCCGCCGCTAGATCACGTTTCGCCACCGACACCACGTCGGCGTTGAAGGTGATTGGAGAACCGGTCGCCTGGCCACACAGCGCGGCACTTAATATCGAAATATTGAGCTCCAGGCCAATCAAGTGAAACGGTTTGAACATCGCAGAGTAACGACCGCTTTGGTCGGTGTTCATACCATATTGAGAAAAACAATCTGCGGTATAATCGTTTGGTGCTTCAAATACACAGAAGACCCCCCAGCGTAGATCTCTTGGCACCGGGCGACCGTCTCGCTCGAGGCTAGACACCACTTCGACCTGGCCAGAAAACTCGAGCTGCCCACCTTTGCTTCTTGGCCGCAACACATGAGCCAGATCCTCGGCACCGCAGGGAGGGAACATCAGGCCTGCCGACGCTGCCTGCAGATCCGCGGCATTGGCGATCGCCGCCATTTCGATGCCAGACTTGGTGCCGTCCAGGAACGAATTAAACATCTGGCTGCGCATACCGGCGGCAGCCGCTTGTTCTGCCGTCAGCCCGTAATGCGACCATACCGTATCCGGCGTCGAAGCATGATAGATCGGTAAATACTTGGTGCCCTTGCCGGCGGCAACGACCCGAAATCCGCAGGATCGGGCCCAATCGATCATTTCCATGGTCAGCGCCGGCTGGTCGCCATAAGCCATCGAGTACACTACACCTGCCTGCTTGGCTTTTTGCGCAAGGTAAGGCCCCGCAAGCACATCCGCTTCGACATTTACCATCACCACGTGCTTGCCGTACTCAGAACAGAGCAGCGCATGTTTGATACCGGCGGCGGGATCGCCAGTGGCTTCTACCACCACATCGACATCGTCCGACGCGATCAAATCCGCCGAATCGTCAACGAACCGAGTCGCTTCGATTCTTTCTTGCGCCCACCCCACACCTCGGCATTGGGTTGCGGCACGCGCCGGATCCAGATCGGCAATGCGGGTTACTTCTAGGGCAGGCGTGGTCGGCACCTGGGACAGGAACATCGAGCCGAACTTGCCGGCGCCGATCAGACCGACTCGCACGGGACGCTTTTCAGACTGCCGCTGCAGCAGAGAAGAATATAGATACATCGTTTAAGTCAGGCCGCAAGTTCCAGGAGGGTATTGTCCGGCAGCGGTTCGATCGGATTGAAGTCCCGATGTGCGACCCACTCCGGGCGCTTGAACTGCCGGATGTGATTTTCCACGTGACATAGCGACAGGTATACGATAGTGCGATCCATGGGGCTGATGTTGGGTGGACTGGCGTGTACCAGCAAACTCGAAAACATTAACACCGAACCGGCGTCTCCGGTCGGTGCCACACACCCACCCTGTTGATATAGTTTAGTGACTGTCTCGCGATCCAGGGTCCAGAGCGGGTAGCTTGTGGTTTCGAGATCGTGACCGGCCTCCACCACCCCGTGTTTATGGCTGCCCGGCAGAAACAGCAGGGGGCCATTGGCTGCGGTTACATCATCCAGGAACACCGCGATGTTCATCGCCCGGGGCTCAGGCATCTTGTCATCCCGGGCCCAGGTACCGTAGTCCTGATGCCACTGCCAGACGTCGCCATCGAAGGCCGCCTTGGCATTTACTTTGTACTGATGCATGTATACCGGCCCGTCCATCAGTTGCATTACCGGTTCGATCAACCTTGGATGGGCGCCAAGCCGTCTAAATGCGTCGTTATAAGTATGCGCGGCAAAAGCAGTGCGAGCGACACCGGACTTCTCACGCCATACCTCTTCGCGCTGTTCCCGAAAGACATCCTGCGCAGCCTGCTTCAACACCTGTACCTCGGCCGCCCCGAAGGCATTGGGAAAAAACAGGTAGCCGGCTGAATCAAATTCTTTGATCTGTTTCTGAGTGAGTTGCATAACCAAAATTCTCATTTGGGGACACTAAACTTAATTGAACACCATCACACTTAATGCTTTAACCCGGGTCGGTTTTTTCGCGTCGAAACCATACTTAATAACTCCCGTTGATACAACGGTTAATTCGCTGACCAGGGTGCCAGCGGCAAGCACCTGCGTGGCTCGGATTTCAGGGATAGCAGCTTAACAAAAAAACAAATGAGGCGGATCTGGTCAAAACGTGGAGTATATCTGTCGTTTGTTTCGTCGAATTTTCATCAGGTCAAGAGTAGTCCGAATGCTGAAAAGTCCATAATTCGACGATACATAACAATTTCTGGACTGTTGCCTGATCGGCTCTCGCACCTTTATCAGGGTTTACGCACTCACGATGTACTCGCACCGGCGCGTTGACAGCATCAACGACACCGATTCATTGATCAGCTTCGTGCTATCGCAACGCCTCTGCTGGACGGACTGCGCCAGGAATACGCGCAAATGTGCGCGAGCTCGAAGCGCCTTGTCTGCTCGGAAAAGTTCGAACGGCGCAAATCGTGTAACTTCCGCTCGGCTGTGGATAAAAATGTGATAAAATTCACGGAAAATAATTAACCCCTGATGTCTAATCCTGAGCAATTCCCGTACTCTCAGAGAAAAGGAGCAAAAATGGTGGTTGACTTGGTTTCCGAGGACAGGTTGGAGATGTTGGCTTCGTTTATGTTGCTGCATGCCATGGGGGCCAAAGCGGAATTCGAAGAAGATGCAGTAAAGCTCAAGGATTTCATGCCTACAGACCGTGCACTCTGGTCGCAGGTCTGTGAGATGGGCCGGGACCTGTCCCCTGAAAATCCATTGTTTACTATGCGTGGCATCAGCAACGCGTGGCATCAGCAACAGGCATAATGGCCGCGCCGGCCTGCAACGAATGCTGGAGCGACGCAGGCGCTCCGATAGACGATCAGCCGGGTCAGCCTGGCGGGGAGTTGAGCAGCGTAAAATGCGGCGGCGGAGATACCTTCAGCTCGTCTGATCGTCGCTCACTTGGTGCGCATGTGGATGTGCAACCCATCCCACTGTTCGAGTCCACAATGACGCCATAGCGTGAACACCTGGTTTTCACCATACCGTCTTTCCTATTGTTGACTCTTTTCAGGAGCGACACCAGAGAGATCGGGGCAACGATACGTACCTCACAAATGCCCTTTCGGCCGATAAAGAAACATCTTCGGATTGCAATGGTAGAAAGGATGCTTGGCTTTTATCCGGGACTCGGGCCCGCCCTGTCGATCAAAGTCCTTAAAGTCGCCCTGGGGTGACTTCCAAACACTGATAATGTACGCAATCTCGTTCTCCGCAGGACAGATGGCTTCCGGAACCCACATATGGCCATAGACACGGTTTGAGTGACGAAGTACAGGGTCTTGTCAGCATCTTAGCACTTGGTTGTGCTGCCCGGACAGGTGCAGAAATAGTCGACGCCGTATACATCGGTAAACCATGAGTTCCGGCTGCTTTCCGTCTGGGCTCATGACCGGACGGCCGACATCAGTCTCTACCAGTTCACCTTGCGCCCATGGCTTTTTGTTACGGTCTCCGTAATAC
Source organism: uncultured Gammaproteobacteria bacterium (assembly GCA_947259955.1). Lineage (GTDB taxonomy): Bacteria > Pseudomonadota > Gammaproteobacteria > Arenicellales > JAANXG01 > JAHEKE01. The sequence goes on along the minus strand of CAMYOI010000187.1, from coordinate 2,920 downwards.
ATCTTGAGCCCGCTGTGTTCGGAAGACGCGGGACCCGTCAGCCAGTCAGTGCAATACGTCGCGGGTCGGCTGTTAGCAGTTGAGCAAGCCGCGTAGATCGGAAACAATCCTGACCCGGATACGGTATCCGGCTCGAGCGGGGACCCGCCGGCTGCCCATGCCGACGCGTTTAACAATACCGTCGACAATGTAACCGTGATTCGCAGAAGCGTTAGCAGAATCCCGTTACCATCCATTGAATTATTGAAAATCTTACGTTTGTCGGTTATGGCGATGATTTTGTGGATGTAGCCGTTCGGTGGGCCTGACTTCGCAACGCGCCTCGTTTTGGACAGGAGCGAGATTGTTTACCGAACGGGAGTACACAGCAGCATTTTGTCGCTCTTGATCCTCAGGGCCTTGTTCCGTATGATCTCACGCGCTTACACCGTCTTGACACTGCATATTATTTACAATAACAACAATAGGTTAGTTGGGAGTGGGAAAAATTCCGCCGAGGCCGGGGCCGCGATTTCGGTTCTCGTTTTCCGCTCCATTAATACAAATTCATACTCTGGCTGGATGGCAGAGTGGTTATGCACCGGCCTGCAAAGCCGGCCACAGCGGTTCGATTCCGCTTCCAGCCTCCATATTAATTAGTATAATTATCAAATGGTTAAGACGCTTTCGGGCGTTTTTTTTAATTCCTTCAGGTCATGAAAAGCAGTTAAAAACAGCCTAATACCACTGGAATCGGCTTAATATAAGGGTGGAAAAGTGGGCGCCCACTCGTATAATGAGCAAAAAGCCGTTGACACCAGTTATATGAGGGACACCATGCATGGCGACAATCAGGAAACGCAAGTCTGGGACAATAGAGGTTATTTTTCGATGCAAGAAGCTCTTCCCCGGCAAGATCACCAGCATCTCTGACGATGCACGGGAGGCAAGAATTTTTGTCCAACGAGTTGAGAACAAATTTGAGAAAGGCATTCTACCCTCGCAGTTTGCGCAGGAGGCCACTGAACGCAAGCGAGGTGGATTTGCCGATCGTAGCCTGAAGACTTTGATCGAGGAGTATCAGAAATCGGCATCGCTATCCCAGGAAGACCGGGACAAAATGCGTATTCACATCGAGAGACTGGGTGGCGAAAATTTCTTGAAGATCGACTATTACTGGGTCGAGCAGTGGATTTTGTCGATGAAGCGGGAAGACAATCTAGCTCCAGGGAGCATCCGCAAGCATGTAGGCTCGCTGTCCCGCTTGTTCATTTGGGCAGCCAACAAGGGAATAATGAATGAAAATCCGATTCTGAGACTTCCCAGAGGTTACGCCAGCTACACTGAGGAGGATGAGATGTTCGCCGAAAAAAAGGTGGACAAAATCCGCGACGTGCGCATTCTGCCAGAAGATGTAGCGAAGATTATGGAAGTAATTGACGGCAAACGGAAGCGACCGGACGCGCAACGGTATCTAGAAATTCCTGACCCCGATGAAACCCGTCTGATTTTTACCCTAGCGGTGGAATCGGCCATGCGCCTTCGTGAAATGTACACACTTGGTGAAGCACAGATCAGCTTGGATGAACGTACGATATTTCTGGATAAGACCAAAAACGGTGAGCAGCGACAGGTGCCTTTGTCGTCGGTGGCCATTGTTGCACTTAAAGACTATTTGGATGCGCACCCGAAAAGCGAGCGAAAAACGGATAATATTTTTCCTGGGCTATGGAATGGCGAGCCGAATGTAACAGAATTGCGTTCGACGACCGCGAAACTCTCGAAACGATTTGGGCGCATCTTAGAGCATGCCGGTCGGCCCGATGCTAGCTTCCATGATTTGCGACATGAGGCGATCTGTCAGTTCTTTCTCCGGACCACACTTTCCGACACCGAAATCATGCGGATTACCGGGCACAAGTCCCATGCCATGCTCAAGCGGTACACCAGTCTACGTGGGTCGGAGCTCTCGAGCAAACTTTGGTAGTCATACATCCATAAATACCGGCCGACGCCCCCGCGTCTGTTTCTCTGTCGGCGATTTGGGGTTGTCAGTTAAATCTCGAACCTTTGACTCCTCCGCCCGCATGGTTTGCTGTGCCTGGATCTGTTCGCGCAAATACTCGATCAAGTCCTCTTCCAGAAATACCCAGGCACGCCCGATTTTAGCACCCGGGAGCTGTCCGGTTTTTGCCAGTCGGCTAATGGTCTCAGTGTGGACTTTTAAAAACCTGGCTGTCTCTTCTAGATTTAGTGTTTTCACTATTCCTTTTCGTGAATCTTGCTATCCACCAGGGTGTCGGGCGTATACACCCCAATCCCCAGGTTCTCAAGATTGACTACATTGCCTCAATTTCATCAGGACACCCATCACGAAGGAGGGTGAGCAGCCGCGACCACCATCATGCCTCTTGACGTGGTATGAGCAGAGGGGCTTTGATATTGGATAATCGTTATCAATTCTTGCGCCGACAGATCAAGGAGCATGCAGGTCATCTCATCGGGTATGCCCGGTAAGACTGCGGGCAGCTGCGGATCTGGTTTGGCGAGATCACGCGCTTGGATCAGGTATTGGAGATTCGCCCGGAAAAAATTCGTTTTCATCGTACAGCCGGTTCCAAAATAGTCTTGTTCACAATTTGTACCCCACAGTGCCAGTGCAATGATTAATGCTAACGGACTATGGCGCAGAAAAGACGGCGGAAAGCGGGCCTGTAGAGGCTACCTTTCGGTGTTGTTTTTTATCGAAATCTCGGATACACCCTTCGGGGCGTCATTTCAAGCAAATATTCAGCCCCTCCAACTGTGGGTATCCAATTCGTAATATTCCGCCTAATCGATAGCGCAATCTTGTCGTTGGCAGAAATTTCGCTGACCTTCCGACCTTCTTAAAGAGATATCGCTACTTCCGATTCATCTGCTGACGGTTATCGCTCGGTTG
>CAMYOI010000186.1:1536-9427 GCA_947259955.1 uncultured Gammaproteobacteria bacterium | reverse complement strand
GTCAATATCGGACCCGGCCCCGCGGCAAATACCATACCATATAAAGATACCCGCCTTAAAAAAATCGTTGATCTGCTATGATATACACCATGCAGGAGACTTCAGTCGTAAATGCGGCAGCCGGCAGGCTGCAGTCCCTTGAAATGCGAGGTCTGTTGGAAGAGCTGGTGTTGGATGGATATCTATCCCAGCCCGATGCGAAGCGTATCCACATGGTGTCGCGGGCAAAAGACCTGTCAAAAATTCACCCGCTTGTCGCCATCGCTGACCAGCGGCCCGCGGATGTGCGACACCCGGGACAAACGATCCAGCTGGATCAGCTCGTGGAGTGGCTGGCCGGAAAGGTCGACATGCCCTACGAACGAATCGATCCGCTCAAGCTCGACGTTACCGCCCTGACAAAAGTCATTTCCCATGCTTACGCGTCGGCAAGAAAAATACTTCCTTTGAGAGTCACCCGGGATTCGGTTGTCATTGCGACGGCCAATCCCTTCTCACACGAGTGGCGTGATGAACTGACTCAGCTGTTGCGCAAGGAAATCGTTATGGTGCTGGCGAGCCAGCTGGAAATAGCGCGCTACACCCAAGAGTTCTATCAGCTCGCCAAGTCGTTGAAGATCGCGACACGCCGGGACACCACGGGCAGCGTTCAACTCATACAGAATCTGGAACAACTGGTCGAACTTGGCCGCGCGGGGAATCTGGACGCTGAAAGTCACCATGTCGTGCATATCGTCGATTGGCTGCTGCAGTACGCTTTCGAGCAGCGCGCCTCGGATATACACCTGGAACCAAGACGTGATAAGGCTTATGTGCGCTTCCGCATCGATGGTGTACTGCACCGCGTATACCAGGTCCCGGTAAACGTGATGTCCGCCATCGTGGGCCGGATAAAAACCCTGGGTCGAATGGATATCTCCGAAAAGCGCAGGCCGCTGGATGGCAGGTTGAAAACGAAGACGCCCAATGGCCAGGAAATCGAGCTCCGTCTGTCCACCGTACCCACCGCCCTGGGGGAAAAACTGGTCATGCGCGTGTTCGACCCCGAGGTGCTGCGGCGCGACCACCATCAACTCGGGCTTTCCGAGCAGGAACTCGGAATCTGGCGTGAACTGGTCAGCCAGCCCCACGGCATAGTCCTGGTCACCGGGCCCACCGGCTCGGGTAAGACGACCACCTTGTATTCTACACTGCGTCAAATCGCCTCACCGGAAATCAACGTCTGCACGGTCGAGGACCCCATCGAAATGGTCGAACCATCGTTCAACCAGATTCAGGTGCATCCGGGCATCGACCTGACTTTCGCCGCAGGTATCAGGGCACTGCTGCGTCAGGATCCCGACGTAATCATGGTCGGCGAAATCCGCGACCTCGAAACCGCCGACATGGCGGTGCAGGCCGCACTGACCGGACACCTGGTGCTGTCGACACTGCATACCAACGATGCCTCCGCGGCTATTACCCGGCTACTGGAGATCGGTATTCCTGCCTATCTGATCAATGCAACGGTTCTCGGGATCGTGGCGCAGAGGCTGGTACGCACGCTGTGCCCGCAGTGCAAGAAAATGCATGATGTTGACGAGGCGGCTTGGAAGGATCTGACCCGGCCCTGGAAAGTTCAGCTGCCGACCGGCGCCTATACGCAACAAGGCTGCCTCGAATGCAGAAACACCGGATATATGGGACGCATCGGATTGTACGAAATGCTCAAGATCACACCTGAGCTGCGGCATCTCGTCAATCCGGATGCCGACGCCGCGGCGATACGGGAACAGGGCATCAAACAGGGAATGCAACCCCTGCGCATAAGTGGCGCCCGCAAGATAACCCAGGGTATCACTACCATGAGCGAGGTGATGCGTGTCATACCAAGGCTCGGTGATAGCGGCGAAATCAGCTAACCTCTGATCCGGCCTCCACCGGTTCCATGGATCGATGTTTCCATTGTTCTAATCGTATTTGATTCGGGCCTCGACCTCGGCCAGGAGATCATCCCCGTAGGCGCTTTTCAGGACCAGTGTCAGCGCACACGAGCCATGGGCCAGCAGCGCATCATGGAACGATTTCAGCGATTCCGGTGACGAGTCCGGAAGCACCATCTCCCGCGCCGCGCTTATCATCGCCCATCCGGTTGCATACCCCATCGGAACCGTTGGCGCACGGCTGTACCAGGTCGCTTCTCCAAGCGCTTGTACCGCCGAAAAACCCAGACGCTCGGTCATCATGGAGACCGCGTCTTCGATCGCCAGCCCCCGGGTCTGCATGCCCACGTCGAGCACGATCCGCAGCGCCCGCCACAACCTGTCTCGCAACAGAATGAACTCACTTTCCGGTTGACCCATAAAACCGGACTCGAACATCAACTGTTCACAATACAGCGCCCAGCCTTCGTACAAGGTTGCCGATTTGTTCAACAATCTCGCCAGCGACCGCGCGGCGGGATGACGGTTCGCAATAGTAAACTGCAGATGGTGGCCAGGATATCCTTCGTGCACGCTTGTGTGCGACATCGCGAGCAGGCTGTGCCTCGCCAGCGTCTCCTCGTCCGCTGCCGGAGTTATGAAGTAGTGACCGCGCTGAAGAGCATCGTCGGGGTTCGGCGGCTCATAGGCGGCGAAGGGAATCTTGTGCCTGAGAAACAGCGGCGTCTCCTCGACGCACAGCGTTTCGTTGTCCGGGAAACTTACCAGATCATGTGACCTGGAGAAGTCTCTGGCAGACTCCATCTGCTGACGGTAAACAGACACCAAACTTTCTTGTCCAGCGACGTTGGTCCGTATCCGTTGCTCGAGCGCGGCAAGATCCTCGCCCCCGGTAAGCCGGCGGCACACCTGTATAAGTTCACGCGCCGTGTGATCGAACAACCGGTTGCCGAATTCATGCAAGTCCTCGGGCTGGACATCCAGGAAATGGCGGTACTTCAGAAGATGGGAAAACCGCTTGTGGCCGACGGCAAAGTCTCCCACGGCCCTGGCTCCGATATCCTGCTCGAGGAACCGGGCGTAGTGTTGAAAAGTGTCCACCGCATCGGCAATCAGCGCATCGAGGCCCGGCAGCTCACCCATATGGTCCTTGACCCTGGCGTTCTCGGTCAGGGCCTCGAGATACAAGACACCCGATTCCACGGCAGTAATCGCCGACTCCAGCCATCGCGCGGGAATCCGCTCTCTGTCCTGCCCGATATAGTGCCTGGCGTTGAGCAGGTATTCCGGGATGCCGGCAAGGCGCTGCTTGAGAGCCGAGGCAAAATCATCGGTGTGGCGTATCGTGAGCTGATGGATAGCTTCCAGCGGTAGAAACTTCTCAGGATCCCGCTTGCGCCAGTCGTGATCCACTATTTGCTCCATTTCCAGGAATGCGGCACCTCGCATGAGCTGCAGATCCACGTCGTCATCCGGACCCAAATCCGTTTCATCCATTTCTTCCAGTGCATCCAGCAGCTTTTCGTTCAACGACAACAATGCTCCCTGCTCCTCGTCGCTGTATGGCCGGAGCAGGTGTTCGTAACCCATTACTCCCGCATCCAGTGCCGCCTCGGGGTGGTATCGGAACCATGCGTGATAGTAGTCGTGCCGTATTCGAGCGAACTTATCTGACATTGCACTAAGCGCTAACCCTCGATGATTTCATAATCATGGGTTAACCGCGCCACCCGGCTGAACATGATGGAAGCGGAACAATACTTCTCGGCGGAGAGTTGAACCGCCCTTTTCACCTTCGACTCCGGTAAGCTATTGCCGTAAACCACGAAATGCATATGGATCCGGGTAAACACCTTCGGATCTTTCGACGCGCGCTTGGCTTCTATTTCGACCTCACAGTTGGTCAGATGGACGCGCCCCTTTCGCAGCATATGCACGACGTCGAATGCGCTGCATCCACCGAGTCCCAGGAGGAGCATTTCCATCGGACGGGTTCCCTTGTTCCGGCCGCCAAACTCCGGCGGACCGTCCATGACGACGCGGTGACCGCTGTCCGCCGTCCCCACGAACGAAACGCCTTCGAGCAGCGACACTTTTGCCCTCACGAATTCCGGGTTCTCGCTTCTGCATGGCTGAAAAACAGTTCCCTGACCTTGCCGCCGGGATCCGGGGCGCGCATGCACGCCTCCCCCAGCAGAAATCCGTGGACGTCGTTCCTGCGCATAAGCGAAACATCCTCTGCGCTTTGGATGCCGCTCTCGGTAATCACCAACCGGTCTTTGGGGATGTGCGACAGCAGATCGAGCGTTGTGCTCAAATTAGTATCGAAAGTTCTCAGGTTTCGGTTATTGACACCGATCAGGGGACAGCCCAGTTCGAGGGCGCGTTCTAATTCCGCCAAATCGTGCACTTCAATGAGCACCGCCATTCCGAGTCTCGTCGATTCATCGGCCAGCTTTCTGAGCTGATCGTCGGTTAACGCGGCGACGATCAGCAGCACGCAATCGGCGCCAATCGCGCGAGATTCCCCTATCTGGTAAGGATCAATCAAAAAATCCTTTCGCAGCACGGGGAGTTCGCATACCGCCTTGACCTGCTCGATATATGCGTCGCATCCCTGGAAGAAATCCGTGTCAGTCAACACCGACAGGCAAGAAGCTCCCGCCTCGGCATAGCTTTTTGCGATATCAGCGGGTGCGAAATCACTGCGGATCACGCCTTTACTGGGGGAGGCTTTCTTGATTTCCGCAATGATTGCCGGGAGTCCCGCATCTGCGGATCGCCGTAACGCGCCCAAAAAATCCCTGGGTGCAGGCATGGATTGAGCGAGGCCACTGACTTTGTCGGGTGCCAGTCGACGCTTGCGCAATTCGACCTCCTCTGCCTTGTGACTGAGGATCTTGACCAGAATGTCCGCTTTGTCGCTCATCAGTCGGTCAGTCGACATCCACGGGATTCCCGCTCCGGCACCCAGCCAAGCCCGCCCCGCGTCATCACTCGTAATACGGGTGCAGTATGCGGTTTAACCAGGGTCACCAATTATCCCAATCCTGGCTGGTAAATGCGGCGAGTTCCGCGAGCTTGCCTTTGGCCGCACCGCTGGCCAGGACTTCACGCGCCCTGTCTACGCCTTGGGCCAGACTTTCAGCAAGTCCACTGACATAGATGGCAGCGCCCGAGTTCAGCGCAACGATATCCCTGGCGGCTCCGGGATGGTTGTCGAGCGCCTCGTTGATCTTGCCCAGACTGGCGCTGACGCTGTCCACCGCGAGGTCCCGCAAACTGCCCGTTTTCATGCCGAACTGTCCGGGCGTGATTTCGAAACACCGCACTTCACCTTCAATCATCTCCGCCGCTTGAGTCGGTGCACCGATGCTGATCTCATCCAGACCATCTTCCGAATGAACCACCAGCACGTGCCGGCTGCCCAGCCGGGCGAGCACATTGGCGATTGGTTCGACCAGCGCCCTGTCGAACACGCCGACCACCTGGTTCGGTGCGCCCGCAGGATTCGTGAGAGGGCCAAGGACGTTGAAAATCGTGCGGACCGCCATCTCCTTGCGCGGTCCGATAGCGTATTTCATGGCGCTATGGTGTGCCGGGGCGAACATGAACCCGAGGCCGACCTGGCGGATGCATTCGGCTACCTGCCTTGGATTCAGGTCGATTCTGACACCCGCTTCCTCGAGTAGGTCAGCGCTGCCGGAACTGCTCGATACCGACCGGTTTCCATGCTTGGCCACCCTGCCGCCTGCGGCCGCGACCACCACTGCGCTGGCCGTAGAAATATTGAAAGTATTCCGGCTGTCGCCGCCGGTGCCGACGATATCGACCAGGTTGGGCACGTCCACTTCGACCCGGGCCGCAAGACCGCGCATGACCTCCGCGGCGGCGGTGATCTCATCGATGGTTTCACCTTTCATACGCAGCGCAATCAAAAATCCTCCGATCTGCGCCGGGGTGGCCTCACCCGTCATAATCTGTTCCATCACGGACCGCATTTCCTCACGGGACAGATCAGCGAGTTCTGTTACGGCTTTGATTGCTTGTTGAATATTCATTCCGGATCTTTTCAATGTCTGCGGGCAGTCCGATTATAAGTTTAGCCGTCAGCCGCCTGAAGAAAATTGTTGAGCAGCTCGTGGCCGTACTCCGTCGATATCGATTCTGGATGGAATTGAACACCGTACACAGACTGCTTCAGATGTCTGACAGCCATGATCTCCCCTTCCTCCGTCCAGGCCGTGACCTCCATGCAATCGGGCAGCGTGGCCGGATCTATGACCAGAGAATGGTAGCGGGTAGCCTGAAACGGATTCGTCATTCCGGTAAACAAGCCTTCGCCATGGTGATGAATCATCGACGTTTTTCCGTGCATCAGGACCTGAGCGTGCACGATCTTGCCGCCAAAGGCCTGTCCGACACTCTGGTGACCCAGACAGACGCCCAGAATAGGGACACGCCCCGCAAGGGCATTGACCACATCGACGGAAACCCCGGCCTGGTCCGGGGTACAGGGACCGGGTGATATGACGATGTGGCTCAAATCCAGTGTTTCAATTTCCTGCAGGGATATCCGGTCGTTTCGATACACGCACACCTCAGCGCCAAGCTCGCCCAGATACTGGACAAGGTTGTAGGTAAAGGAATCGTAGTTGTCTATCATCAAGATCATCGAGTATCTATCCAATCGTTTTATTATGTACTTACTATCGCGTCTGGTGGCAAAATCACCCTCATTGAGTGCCGGTATGATATCGCTGGCAGCCGGTGGGTCGTTGTGAGCGCATGGATAGTTTACTCTATTCATGCCACCGCACCCCTTCATAGCGGTCTGGCATTGTCGGTCGGGCTCGCCGCAAGACGTCGCCACGAGGACTTTTTGATGATAACTTTTCGATCTATCTTCATAATAACATTCGGCAGCGTGGTGCTTGCGAGCTGCGCCGGTACCGGGAGCAACGCAGTATTCATTCCGCCGGACGGCACCCTTGCAGAGCTCAATCGCGAAGTTACCGTGCCCCGGGGGGGGCGCGTGTTCATTCAGTACGGCCAGGTCGTGGAGCGCGGTCGTGTCAACGTCATCAGCCCCTATTGCCATTTTACCGTTGACCGCCTGGGTCAGGACTCGTTTCAACCCTCGACCTTGGATCCCGATACTTTCACCATTACCAGGACTCACCAAGGGCGAAGCTATGCGTTGTCGGAAGACGTGCAATTTGCCGGGCGCGCCGGCGTCGATCACACGTTATCAACGGTCATGGAGTTGACTTCGGACCAACAACCAGAGGTAAAGCGTCTGACCTGTTCCAGGTGGGGGATGATTAGCGACGACGGCTGGTTGACCATGTGTGAACCACGCAACCTGATCATACCGATAGTGCCGTAAAGTTGATGTTCAATCTCTGGCGCTACTGTCGTAGCCCCTTGGCGTCATGCCGGTTTTTAAAGGCGCCGTTTCGAACATTGCTTCGGGGCCTGACCGTCGACGCTCTAGGATGCAGGCCGGTCGTAAGTAAAAAATTGCAAATTTACGTGGCCCCGTGAACGGTTGTCCGGGGCGCGAAGATGAAGCAAACACCATTCCTCATGGGCACCTCGGTGCAAATTTTTGCTGACCCCCTGCGGCTCGCCCCCGTTAGGCCTGAGTGGCCAAGGATGCTAGTCTTGATGACACAATATTCCATCAATGCATCAGTCATAAACACAATAGGATCAAGGCAATGGTAGATACACTGAAAATACTCGGCGCGCTGCTCGGCGGGGGCGCAATGTCCAAAGGATCAGGCTCGTCGATTCTGCAATCCGTGCTGGGCGCGGCAACACGAGGAGCAGGGTCTCAGTCCGGTCGGGCAGGCGGTGGTGGATTGGGTGACCTGACGGCCAGCGTGGCGAGCGGCAGCCGGGGAATCGGCGCGCAACCCGGGGGCGGTCTTGGAGGTCTGATTGGAAGCGTTCTGGGTGGCGGC
>CAMYOI010000186.1:0-1498 GCA_947259955.1 uncultured Gammaproteobacteria bacterium | reverse complement strand
GGTGGCGGCAACAGTTTCGACAGTCTAATAAACTCAGCGCTCAACCAATTTGGCAACAGTGAACAGGCCGCCCAAAATCAGGTACAGCCAAGGAACTTCGAAGCACAGTCCCCGGGAATGGTGCACAGTGATGCCTGCGAACAGGCGACCCTCATGATTCGCGCAATGATTAATGCCGCAAAATCGGATGGCAGGGTGGATCGCGAGGAGGAGGAGAAGATCCTCGGCAAGCTCGGGCATGTGACCCAGGAAGAAATTGACTTCGTGCGCAGCGAAATAGAGCAACCCCTGGATGTCGATGCGTTTGTTCGAAGCGTTCCTTCAGGACTGGGCAATCAGGTTTATGCCATGTCTCTGATGGCGCTCGACCTCGATTCGAATCCGGAAGCACAGTACCTGCATCAGTTGGCTCAGGGCCTGAATCTCTCCCCCGATACGGTGAATCAAGTGCACAAACAGTTGGGTGCCCCGCTATTGTATTCATGATCTTTGATCCGGATTTCTGACCAAATTTTCTTGAGCAATCCGTGTATTGCTCTATATTTAATTTGAAGGTGGGAAATAAATTGAAGGTGGGAAACTGAACTCGGAAATTCGGAACCTCAAACCGTTGGGTTCCCGATATCCACGCTGTTGTCCCATAGCTCCCACAATCGAAAGACGCGTTGCAGCGCCGCCATCTGGACAACGGATAAAAAGATCGATGAGACACAGTATCTTTAAGCAGCAATCGGAGAACTCAGTTCCGCACTATAGTCCTCGCGCCTGCTTCCTGAATAATGGAGAAATCACCGTCTATGAGGCGCTGTGCAAAGTATTCAATTCCAGCAACGGCGTATTTGCCAAGGTGTGGCTGGCCGAACTGGTTGCGAGACCCAAGCCTGATGGGCAGAACCCCGCGCACTGGCGCAGAGTCCAACGTCGGAGACTAGACTTTCTTGTTTGTTCAGAATCCGACCTCGAGCCGATCCTGGCGATCAAGCTGGAAACGGAGCTGGACAGCAGAAAACGGCGAATGAATGGACCGGACGTTCTCGAAGAGGTTCTGCAGGACATCAGTTTACCATTACTTCGTTTAAGGATTCAGCATGAGTACGATCCTGAAGACTTGATCAAGAAAATAAACTTCACGATGCAGGAGAATCAACAGAACAGGACAGCCACCTGCCAGGAGTCGCCGGAAACTAACGCTATAACGACAGTCACAAACCTCGCGACTTCCGCTGCCCTGAAATCGGCATTGAGTTTTTGGACGAACACCAAGGAAAAATATCGCATGCGCACGTCACAGCGGATTCCGCGGGAGACGCCTGATACAGGCAAATAACAGCGTCCTTGATACAGGTCGGTCGAACCACCGCTGCGGGCCGGGTCCGCATAAAACAGAATTTTCTTTCTGGCCGGGCCTGGTCTCCACTCGGACCATGGCTACGGCTGCGCTCCTCGCTGCAGACCGGTGCTCAGACAAACCTGACCTGCGTCATCGCTCGGTATACTG